>JAHEXS010000104.1 GCA_023252015.1 Candidatus Nitrosotenuis sp.
TTGAGGAATTTTCATGGCTTTGGCCTGCAGGCTAGCAAGTCTGACATTCGGGTGATGTAATAGATGACTATCATCAGAATCTGCAAGTATTGTCACCAGACATTTGACTGTATGTCCATGATTTTGTGCCTCATAGATTGAAAATGTGCTATCTTTTCCCCCAGAAAACAATGCGGCAAGATTCATTTGATATTGATTACCGCCTCTTGGTATTAACTAAACACAGTGGATGCCTCAATACTCATAATCGTCATCAAAAATCAGATGGCTTTTCCACTCATCATCAGCATCCGAATTAAGACTTGATGCGCATTATTTTAGTTCTGCCCATTACATTCCAGTACTCGACTGTTTGGCCTTGTTCTAGTTTGCCTTGTACTTCGTCATCTATCATTTGCACATCAATTGTTTCAAATGTCTCACTGTCCATTATCTGTACTTGGTCTCCGGTAATGGATATGATTTGACCGCCTCTTTTGTCAATTAATGGAACGTGTACCTGCATGCTAACTGGACCAACATGTGGACGCTTTTGATTATCAAAGACTCCAACTCCTACAATTCTTGCTTTTGCAGCTCCGTGTTTTCCGGGTTTACTTGTGTCGTATTCTGATATTCTGCATGGTTCTCCTGTTGGCTGGTCTCCAACTGGCAAGAGAATGTATGAGCCAATTTTTAATGATCCTAATTCTGCGGGTTTACTCATATCAAAACCAATTTTTGTTGAATATTTAAGATTTATGACGATGGGTCTGATCTAGGATCTTTTTTACTTTAATTTTTCAAGGATTGAGAGACCGACCAGATTTATCATGGTGATGCCTTTTCTACATACGCTACGACGTGTTTGTTCACAGTACTTGTTTACACTCTGGTGGCTTTTTTGGCTAGAGACTTCCAATACTACTATACTGTTACTGTATGGAAAGGTGAATTTTGGCGGTTCAGTAGAATAGACGGTCATGCTTCCAGCAGATGCTTTTTTTACTCGATCGTTTTTTGAGACAACCAATGCCAGATCAGACATGTCGTCATCAGATTTTGAATATTCCAGATAATACACAGATATAAAATTCATAGTTCCGTCTACCTCGCGCTCAAAAAACTCATTGTCCATATTGAAAATAAACGAGGTCTTGTCGTGCGGATGCTTTTCGAGCTCCTTTATTATTTTTGTATCATTGGTAAATTTAACAAGAAGATAGTGGTTTGCGTGTGATGGAAAGTAGGGTTTGCTATCCTGCGAAAAGGTGGCAGTAACAAAATACATGTTTTCAACATTTTTAGAGATCTGCCAAGAATCCTTGATTTCAATTGATTTGTGGTCATGTGTGTATGGAATACAGGCATACCCATCAAGAGAAAGATCAGACATGTAGAATTTGGTTTGTTTAGAATATTTAATATTTTTTTGATCCCATGATCGGCGATTAAGATGAGATCCCGTGATTTACGACTAATTATTGAACGGCGCTAGTTGTGACAAGTGTTTTACAGGCTACAGACCAAGTCACTCATATCTTGCGATAAAGAGGGATGAGTTTTGGGCTCTGTTACCTCTTCGGTTGGTGCCAATGTTTTCCATCATCAGCACACCTCAGAAAGCTTTGACACATTGACTCTTAGGATTACTGGATCCAGGTTCCCCCTCATCGCTTCATTTGCGTCACCTTGAGGATTGGTCAGCCTTGCCAACCCCTTGTAAGCGATATTCATTGCGGCAACGCCATCCCTGTCGCGCCATCGCTTGCAATTACCACACCATAAATCCCGATGTCTCTGCCTGTCTCCTTGGAGTATCCCTCTGCATATTGGACAGAACATGCTGGTGCGTTTTGGATCTATTTTATAAAATGGAATGCCGTCCCATGCTGCCTTGTACGACACTTGCCTTTCCAGTTCATAAAAGGACCACGAGTTTAGTTTTCTTCGATATCTGTTTCCTTGACCATTCCCCTTTCGGTATAATTTTCGAATTCCTTTCAGATCCTCAAATATTATTGCCGCTTTGTGTTCTCTGGCGTATTTTACCAAGTTTTTCGAAATTACGTGCAGTCTTTGCTTTATCCTTTCTGTCTGCCTTTTTCCAAGTTTGCCGTAGACCTTTTTTCTGATTCTGTGATCGTTTCTTGTAAAGGTGGATTTGACATGAGTATAGTTTTCCTTGATTTTGAGCAGTTCGGATGTATTGACCTGGATTATTTTTTCATCATTCCCAAAGGTGACGTTTCTCAGGTTCCTGTCTATTCCGATTGTCTTTTCTGGAATGATTGGTGTTACATCCTTGAAAATTGAGATAGATAACGAATTTGGCGTGATTGTAAATGATTTTGCCACGAGTGTTTTATCGGAAAGAACGCTTGTTGCGTGCTCATTTAGCAAAATGTTTGCAAACTCCCTGTTTCGTACAGGAAATGAAAGTAACATTCCATTGATTTTGAATCCGTAACACGATACAAGGTATGGCTTTTGCACAAATGGCGATCTTGGTTTTCTACCTTTTTTGATGTCTTTTTTCATCTGTGCAAGTCTTCCGCATGCTTGGGAGATTGCAGTCAGCTTGTATTTTGATTGGATATTGTAATCCTTCAGTTCGTGGTATGCAAAACTCGACAGTCTTTTTAGTGTAAAGCGGTTGTTTTCAAGCCCTATTTTTATACAATGATTCACCAACTGTCGGAATGTCTCCATCATCTGGAGTAGTTCTGAGTTTGGATCAAAGTTTTGCCGCACTGATTTGACAGGCAATGGAGCATATGGTCAATTTTGATATTAAAACAAACCGATGTGTTATGTGTTGACCCATACTTGATGAAGAACGCCGGTAGTAACCAGAGGCAGCAGAGCCTTTATCGATAATTATTTAATAGTAGAGTATGCCGACATTTTTTGTCCCGAGCTAGCTCAGCCTGGTAGAGCTTCCGGCTGTAGTGGTTGGCCATCGGCTAACTGAAGTCAGCCTACCTAGGCATACACAGAAACCGGGTTGTCGAAGGTTCAACTCCTTCGCTCGGGACCACAAAATATTCAAAAGCCACCGATTCTGTTGGAAATGTATGAGTTATGACAGTTGGTCCAATTTAGACAAGGTTGATCAGAAGATCATAGAGATACTAAACAGCAACGCTCGTACCCCATCAAAAGATATTGCGACCGAATTGAGAAAATCAGGTCACGATGTATCAGATAGAACAATACGAAAAAGAATAGAACGTCTTGAGAAAAGTGGCATCATCAAAGGCTACAAAGCAGTACTAAGCGATGTTGCAGAATCCAATGAGCATGAGGCATTATTTTTAAAATTCAGAGTAGCAAAATCAATCGAATCCCTAAAAGAGTCAATCAGAGTGCACGCGATTTCTATGCCGGAATATCTCTTTGTGGCAAATATGGATGGCGAATGGAATATGTTGATAATATCACGAATTGATCGTGGAATAAAAAATCCAACGTCAAGAATAGTTGAAAAGTTTTCCGACGACATCATAGACTACAGAATAACAAAGTGTGATTTTAAAAATGTGAATATTCTAAATATGTCGCTTTTACTTCTTTGATAAGGAATTTTCTGACTCTGCAATATTTAGTGCGTCTTTTATCTCTTTGATTGTAAAAGGCTTTTGAATAAAGGCAAGCACCCCCACACTGATTGTATCCTTGACGCGCTTTGTTGATTTCTCATCGGCAGTTATGACTATGATTTGCGCATCGGGTTTTTGTGATAGAATTTTATTTGCCACAACATCTCCATCGATGTCAGGTAAGCCCATGTCTAGTAGAATTATGGGATTTGCCTTGAGTAATTTTTTGCATCCAGATATGGCGTCTTTTCCAGTAGAAAACGCATGTGTGTTTTCATATCCAAGTTTTTCAAGATAATTTTCAATTTTTAATATGATTGACTTACTGTCATCGATTATTATTACAGGTCGTAAATCTTCTACAACAATGTTTCTTTTCAGGGTTTTTGATTTTTCAAATGCTGCTTTTGCATCAGTGTATTTTCCTGCCCTAAGGAAGCATTTTGCTGCACACAGATAGGCATTTTTTACACTGTAATTATTTTCCTTTTTTGCAAAACTGAAATAGAGTTTGCCGGCCTCAGTTATTTCATCTGATGAGTCTTTGCTTTGCCGTATCCGGCATTCTGCCGCAAGCACATATGACAAAGCGGCCTTGATGGAATCAGTCTTTTTTAGAGATTCTGCAATGGTTGTAAATTGGTTGTATGCGGCCATGTTTTGACGATTACGTAGATGGGTAAGTGCTAGATCGAAGTTAGGCGATTTAATTACCACGGTTTGATATGGAATTTGTTTTATTTTATCTATTAGCTCGAAATTTGAAAATAACTCACACAAAAAGTTTAATCAAAAGCATTACCAAATATGAAACTGCCGCACTTGCAGGAATTGTTATAATCCAAGCCCAAACTATTCTTTTGCCTATTCCCCACCTAACTGCAGAAGCACGTCTTACTGCACCTGCACCCATAATAGCACCCGAAATCGCATGAGTTGTACTTGCAGGAATTCCGGCCTGTGCCAAAACTGCCAAAATTGTTGCACCTCCAGTC
>JAHEXS010000105.1 GCA_023252015.1 Candidatus Nitrosotenuis sp.
AACGTGTTAAAAAAATACGGAACAGACAAAATTCTCATCAACAGCTCTGCAGATTGGGGCATATCTGACCCACTAAGTGTTCCAAAAACTGCCATTCAGATGGAAAAAGACGGTTTTGGTAAAAACGAAATCAAAAAAGTTCTGTACCAAAACCCGCTTGATTTCTTTAAACAATCAAGAAACTTCAAAATAAATACGTGATTCTATGAAGCTGGCATTTAGTACAAATGCATTCAGAAAATACTCGATTGAACAGAGTATAGAAATAATAGCAAAAGCAGGGTATAGTGCAATTGAATTCATGTGTGACACGCCACACGCTTTTCCACCCTTATCCACAAAACAATTAGTCTCAATTCAAAACTCACTATTTGAAAACAAGATTGGCATATCAAACCTAAACGGCTTTATGATGTGTGCGGTTGGTGACTTTCATCATCCATCATGGATTGAGGACGATCCTAATAGGCGACAGCAAAGAATCAATCACACAACAAACTGCATCGAGCTAGCCAAGAGGTTGGGTGCAAAGACAGTATCAACAGAGCCAGGTGGGCCTCTCGTAAACATTACTGCAGAAAAAGGCTTTGCGATTTTTAAAGAAGGGTTGAATCAAGTTATTCCGATAGCAGAAAAAAACCAAATCAAACTGTTGGTGGAGCCTGAACCAAGTCTTTTGATTGAAAACTCGTCTCAATTCCTAAAATTCATATCAAATTTTAATACAAAATATCTTGGGCTAAATTTTGATGTGGGGCATTTTTTCTGCGTAAATGAAGATCCTGCAATTCTTATCAAATCACTAAAAGATCATATCTCACATGTGCATCTAGAGGATATTGCTGGCAATAGGGTTCATCAACATCTAATTCCAGGAAAAGGCGTCATAAACTTTGTAGAAATTTTTAAAGCTCTTGACTCGATAGGTTATGATGGATTTGTGACAGTTGAGCTGTATCCTTACGAAAATAATCCAGAACAAGCAGCAAGATCTGCCATAGAGTATCTGAGAAATATGATATGTTAAAGGCGTACTTGCAGCTCTTAAGAATACCCGGAATCTTTACTGCAGCATCTAACGTCGTGATGGGATTTCTGGTGTCTCAAGCACTAGATCACAACCAAATTCTGCTAATCCCGTTGGTGATTTCCTCAGGACTGCTTTATTCCTCAGGGATGGTTCTGAATGACTACTTTGATTACGAAATTGATAAAGCGCAAAGACCTACGAGGCCATTGCCATCGGGAAGAATACCAAGACAATCCGCTTTAATTTTAGGAATAGCCTTCTTGTCTTGTGCAAATCTGGCAGCGCTCTTTGTTGGAACTCAAACAGTTTTTCTGACCATGATAATCAGTATCCTGATACTACTCTACAACATTAAACTGAAGAGTGTTGCCGCAAGTGGAATACTGATTCTATGCATCATCAGAGTCCTTAACGTTTCCCTTGGAATTACTGCAGTAGAATTCAACTCGAATTTTGTACTCGTTACAATCCCGTTGGCATTTCTGGTTGCTTCAGTAAGCATTCAAGGTAGAGTGGAAACAGAGTCCACAACATCCAAAGTCATAATTCTGAACTTAATCATGATCATACTTTCGGTAGTGTCGCTGCTGACAATCCTACCGCAGAATGATAACTATCACTATTGGATATTTCTGTCCATGTTCATTGCACTGAACACATATTCATCAGTTAAATTTGGCCAAAAAAACAGCAAGTCAATTCAAAATAAAATTACACATCAATTACTCTCGATCATATTCCTTGATGCTACACTTGTAGCTGGATTTTCCAGCCTGTTGTACGCGTCAATGATTGCATCTCTTTTTGGGCCTGCATATCTGCTAGTAAAGAAAATCTACATCACATAATGAGTTAACAATTTATTTTCAACTTGTTGTTGGCTCCTATCGTGAAAAAAAAACTCATAGTGCTTGATACTGTCTGCCTGACAAAATCCATCTTAAAGGACAACCGCCTTCCAAACATCTCAAAAATTCTGAACTCTGCACCATTTTTTGCAATGCACACTGCCTTTCCGGCAGTCACATGTAGCGTTCAGGCTACATTGACTTCTGGATTTCCTCCCTCAGAGCACGGAATGATTGCAAACGGGCTTTATGACAGGCAAACATACCAAACGTCCTTTTGGGAACAACATGCCTCACTTGTCCAAAAACCACGTATCTGGGATATCATAAAACAAAACAACCCTGATCTAAAAGTGGCCGTTCTGTTTTGGCAAAACTCGCTTTACATAAATGCAGACATCGTGATCACACCAAAGCCAATCCACCTTGACAACCAAATGATAATGTGGTGCTACTCAAAACCTGTCGGATTTTATGAGGAGATTGTAAAAAAACAGGGGGAATTTGATTTAAAGTCATACTGGGGACCATTCTCTTCTCTCAAATCAAGTGAGTGGATTGTAGGCGCAGCAAGTTATACAATTGCAAGTCAGAAACCAGATCTGATCCTTGTTTATTTACCTCACCTTGATTATGCGGCGCAAAAAAGTGGCCCAAAAAGTGATGAGTTCAAGGCTAGCTTACTTGAATTGGACAAAGCCATAGGATCCTTGCTTTCATTCCTTGAAGAAAACAACCTAATCAAAGAATATGAAATTATACTATTGTCCGAATATGGATTTAATTCAGTCACAAATTCTGTATCACCAAATCTTATCTTACGTGAAGCTGGGTTACTATCGGTTAGAAAAATCAAAGAAAAAGAATACCTCGATTATGAATATAGTAAAGCTTTTGCAATGGTAGACCATCAAGTGGCACATATTTTTGTTAAAGCTGGCTATGAAGATGTAGTAAAAACCGCATTAAAAAATCGCGAAGTTGTTGCAGAAATTTTGGACAAAAATATGCAAAAAGACTTTAAAATAAATCATCAACGAAGTGGTGATTTTGTCCTGTGCTCACAAAACAATTCGTGGTTTAATTATCACTGGTGGAATGAAGAAAAATACGCACCTGATTTTACCTTCAATGTAGACATACACAGAAAACCCGGCTACGACCCATCAGAGTTGTTCATAGATTACCAAACAAAAACAGTATCGCACAATACAAAACTTGTCAAAGGCTCACATGGAATTCTGCATGATGATGCTGATCTTCTTCCAGTGTTCGCAACATCGATTCAACTATCTCCACAAGATATGGTGGATGCAACTCAGATAGCACCAACCATTCTAAAGTTTTTCAAAATTTCTCATGACATACCATCAAAGGCACTTATTTAATTGGAATTACGACCTTCTGAATATCGTCTGCCTAACCTTATCCCAGTCTTTTTTGATAAATCTGGACAAGTTTAGCAAGACCTCAAGGTGTTTTAATTGGGTTGCCTTAGAGATCGATTCTGAAATTATCTCATTATGGTATTTTTTGATTAATTCCACGGTTGACAGACAGCGCGTTTTCAATCATCCTCAGGACCGAGGTAATTCTTTGGTCATAATTGTAGATATCCTGCTTTAGCTTGTTCTTCAGGGTTCACTTCATTATTTCTGAGATGATAAAACACGTAGGGTTTTAACCCTTATTGAGGCGCTAGGTAAAGGATCGGTGCAAAAAGATGACGCCCCTGACCTAGTTTTTGGTCAATTTTAGGTTCAATTTGGCATAAGATTTTGTTGATGCCTAACCAAACTAATTCTGTTCTTGCTCAGTTAATCTTATCTTGATGCGGTAATCAAGTTTGATATGACGTCAAAAAAGAAGGCAGACGACGTAATCGGCAGTATAGAGTTTAGAAAATTCTTTGATCAGATCCCACAAAATGATCCTAGGAAAAAGGAATTTCGGGATGAATTCAAAATTTTAAAAGAAGACTGTTTGCGTGGAAATAAAATACCACACGATCGTTGGCCTACAATTTACGTTAGAAAGTATAGAATAAAGAACCTCTGGAGATACCCACTACGATCAGGCTGGAGATTAGTGTATGTAGTATTAAGTCAGAAAGATGGTTTTGTTGTTTGTATTCTTGAAGCTTATTCGCATCAAGAATATGAGAAAAGATTTGGCTACTAGTCTATAGTAGTGATCTTGAAGTTTCTTTGAGTCTTTTTAGTTTTGGATTGTCCACAAATGTACATATTATGGTCCCGTCTGTGTCATACATTATTTTGTTTGATTCTTCCAGATAGTTCAAGACGGCCTTAAAAGTTGGATATTGTACTTGTCTTGGCAATGATCTCCAGAGTTTGTTTTTAGAAGAATATTCAGACATTTTAGAAAGCGATTGTTCCACCATCTTGATGGTATCCAGCGTAGGATTAGATGTAGTAGTTTTAATTTTGTTAGATTGGGCAATTTTTGTTCTTTTATTTTTTAATATTACTTTACTCATATGGTTTTAGAATGCATTCGCATGTATATATGTAGTACTATAATACATATACGTATAATATACACATGTTAATGTGTAGGTAAAGGATTGGTACAAAAAGTTTGACGCCAGGACATGGATTCAAACTAAAAGTTCGAATCCCCGGAAATTTAACAAAATTTAGGTACAAAATTTGTGATTTTTAGTATGAAAAAT
>JAHEXS010000106.1 GCA_023252015.1 Candidatus Nitrosotenuis sp.
TGCAAAAAGAAGGCAAGATGCCAAATGGGGCAATTAATTTTTCTGCGTTAAAGCCAGTGGGAACCGACTGCATAAAGGTGCACCAAGACGATCTAGTCCAAATTGACTGAGTAAACCATCTTCTTTCCTTCAAGACCGTAAATTAGATTTTTAATCGTAATTTCGGCCATCTTTTTTCTTGTTTCAGCGGTGGAACTTCCAATGTGAGGTGCCAGTATGGCATTTTTTATTTTTACAAGTTCATGATTTTTCCCTATTGGTTCCTTTTCAAATACATCCAAGGCAGCTCCTGCAATCCACTTTGACCTTAATGCTCTTATCAAGTCTTTTTCGTTTATTATTTTGCCGCGTGACGTATTGATCAAATGCGAATTCTTTTTCATTTTTTTCAAAAGACATGCGTTTACAATTCCATGTGTGTCCTTTGTGTACGGGATGTGGATTGTCACAGCATCACTTTTCTCAAACAATTCGTCAAGTGAAACATATTTTGCGTTTAATTTTTTTCCCTCATTTTCTGGCAATCTATTTCTGCTATGATATGTGATTTCCATTCCAAATGGGCGAATTCTTTTTGCTACTGCGCGTCCTATTCGACCCATTCCAAAAATTCCAACCGTTTTGCCCTCAAGGTCACTGCCTACATAATCATGTGGCCCAAACACGACTTTCCAATCACCACTCCTGATTATTCTATCGCCCTCAGTAATTCTCCTCATTGAATCAAGCAAGAGTGCTACTGTCAAATCTGCAGTTGCATTTGTTAGTACATCGGGAGTATACCCAATTTTGATTTTCCGTGATTTCGCTTTCTGTAAATCAATGTGATCATATCCAACGCTATATGTGCTGATTACCTTGAGTTTTTTGGCATTTGCAATTATCTCTTTATCTATCATGTCGTAAGGAAAGCAAATAAGGCCGTCAATCTGACTTGTTTTTGATAATAGTTTGCCTTTTGGCATTGGTATTGCTCCGTTATGGACATAAACGTCGTACCGTTTTTTCAACTCCTTCATTGCAAATTCATGCAGTTTCCTAGTGAGCAGGATTCTCATTCTTGGTTTTGTCAACTGTCTGCGAAAATTTCATCAATCCTTATAACATTTGTTGTCACAATTATATGGTGACCAAAAGTTGGAAGAAGAAGAGTTTGCACTGTGCATAGAATGTGGTAACGCAATAGAAAAGTGCATATGTGTTTGTCCCTACTGTGGCGAACGAGACAAATGTGAGTGTGCCCTCTTTGAGGCAGCTACTGGCGGATAAATTAAACATATTCTTAATAATAAACAAAACTTAGATTATGATATATTGGAACAAACAGACATCAGTTGGCTAATTGGCGGACCACAGGGAAGTGGGGTAGAATCCGGAGCTAACATCTTTTCTCGGGCCTGTGCTGCAATGGGATATGAAATCTTTGGGAAAAGAGAATTTTATTCAAACATAAAAGGAGAACATAGCTATTTCGTTGTCCGAGTTTCAAATAATGTGATTCGCTCAAACATCAACGACGTAACAATGATGGCGGCATTTGATGCAGAAACCATCTTTCGACACGCAGATGAAGTAATCAAAAATGGCGCAATAATATATGACTCGGATCTTGCTACCACCAAAGTTGACGAAGTCCATAACATGGATCTCAACTACAAGCAAAGACTACTAAAACACCTTGACTCAAAAAATAAACCTCATACAATTCAAGGACTTCTAGATGTCGCACAGGAGCGCGGCGTTAACCTGTATCCAATATCTTTTAGAAATGTTTTGTCTACCATGGCAGACGAAGTAAATAATCCTCGCCTCAAAGGAATGGTGAGAATGTTCAACGTGTTGTCTGTTTCATTCTCGCTTGGTGTGTTTGGAATGCCTCCTGAGACACTGCTTAATTCGGTTGATATTATTTTTGCAAAAAAGCAAGCTATTGCAGACCTTAATAAAAAAACAGCAAACTATGCATACAATTACGCAGCCGCAAAATTCCCAAACTTTACGTATCGTCTAAAACCTATTGAGAAAAAGTCTGGCAATATCCTGATTCAGGGATATCAGGGAACAGCACTTGGTAAGATGGTTTGCGGATGCAGATTCCAGCCGTACTACCCAATCACTCCGGCCTCTGATGAGAGCGTCTATTTGGAATCAAACGAACTTTTGGACGTCAAAGAAAATAGGCCGGGCTCAACTGTTGTGGTACAAACAGAAGATGAGATATCTGCAATGGGAATGACAATTGGGAGTGCACTGACAGGCACACGATCAGCAACTTGTACATCAGGTCCTGGGTTTTCACTGATGGCAGAAACACTGGGATGGGCAGGAATCAACGAGGTTCCAGTCGTAATTACTTTGTATCAGAGAAGTGGACCATCAACTGGTTTGCCTACACGACACGGTCAGGATGATCTCATGTTTGCAATCTATGCAGGACATGGCGAATTTCCAAAAATGGTTTATGCGTCAGGCGACATCGAAGAAAGCTTCTATGACACTGGAAGGTGTTTTAACTATGCTGACATCTATCAGGTCCCAGTCATTCACATGATGGACAAGTTTTTGGCAAGCTCCGTAGTCACATGTAAAAGATTTGAATCTGATAAAATCACAATTAACCGAGGAAAACTCTTGGACAAAATCGAGGGCGACTACAAAAGATTTGAGTTTGTTCCGGATGGAATCTCGCCAAGATCAAAACTTGGACTTGAAAATGGCATATTTTGGAATACTGGTGATGAAAGCGACGAGCATGGTCACATATCAGAAGATCCGGAAATAAGAATAAAAAAAATGGACAAGCGACATTCCAAGCTGGAACACATGCTAAAAACTATACCGACCGAAGAACAAGCGATTTCATATGGTATTTCAGACTATTGTATTATGAGTTGGGGTTCCACCAAGGGCCCAATTCTTGATGCTATTGATATGTTGAAAAAGGAAAACATCAACGTCGGCTTTATACAAATAAAACTACTTCATCCATTCCCCACAGATTACATCAAATCATTGCTAAAAAACGTCAAAACTATAATTGACATTGAGGCAAATCAGACTGGTCAGCTTGGCCTACTTTTAACGCAAAACTTGGAGAAAAGCCCTGATTACTATATTCTAAAATACACCGGAAGAGCAATGACTTCAACAGAGTTGTACGATTCACTAAAAAGCATAATAGCAAACAAGGCTGAAAAAAGGCAGGTATTGACCCATGGCGCTTAAGTTAGGTGATTATAAAACTGAGGTACACAACGACTGGTGTCCAGGATGTGGGGATTTCGGGATAGTAAATGCAATACAGATGGCATTATCTGAGATGCAAATTCCGCGACACCAAGCCGCAATATTTTCTGGAATAGGATGTTCTGGTAAGACATCTCATTTCATCAACGTGTATGGAGTCCATACCTTGCATGGAAGAGTTTTGACATTTGCCCAGGGGGCAAAGATCGCAAATCCAGATATGACAATTATTGCTGCGGGTGGTGATGGGGACGGACTTGGAATTGGAGTTGGCCATTTTATCGCAGCTGGCAGACGAAACTTGGATCTTACATACATCATATTCAACAATGGAGTTTATGGTCTCACAAAGGGACAGGCATCACCTACACTAAGACTAGGAGAAAAAACAAAATCACTACCGTCGCCAAACACAAACTACAATGTCAATCCGATTGGTCTTGCAATTACAAGCGGGTTTACCTTTATCGCACGTGGGTATGCGTACGATGTACGACATCTAAAAGATCTCATAATTGCCGCCGTACGACACAAGGGTCTTGCATTTCTTGACGTTTTACAACCATGTCCTACATACAACGACATCAATACCCGTGACTGGTATTCTGGAATGGACGGAATGACTGAATCACAAAAACAGCACTCACGAATCTACAAGCTTGAAGACACAGGATATGATCCAGTGGTTCATTATGACTCTGAAACCGAATTCAACGAAAAATTAACACAAGCACTAATCAAATCCCTAGAATGGGATACTAAAATCCCAACTGGCGTATTTTATAAAAATGAAATAATCAGCCAATATGAAAACCGAATAATAGACAAAATTCCAAACTATCTGGAAAACCCACCGGCGGCGCAGGTCGTTTCCTCAAATAACAAGCCAACCACCGACATATCAAAAATTTTAGATTCTATGTCTGTTTGAAATATCATGGATGCCCATATAATGAATATTAGCAAGTTATACGGAAGGTTATGCTAATTGAATCTGACTGAAGCAAACAAGATATTTAGAAAATCCATAATTAAGGGATATTTTGAACCAAGCTTGCTTAATCTCGACTTTAGCAAATCCAACATAAAACATCCAATTATACCTGAGGACGGACTCATGCAATCAAACCTACTGCACATTTTTTTTGATGTTGAAACTGGTGCTGATTATCCTGATGGTGATGAATGGTTCATCGCAGAATTTTTGTTTTCATATAACATAAAAATTCCGGACAGTATAAAGGGACCTGACTACTTTACCTCGCTTTCATTAAGTGATGGCAAAAACTTTTGGCATCATCGA
>JAHEXS010000107.1 GCA_023252015.1 Candidatus Nitrosotenuis sp.
CGCATTCCGCCCGTTCCGACACGTGCTCTAATCACAACGATTCCTTGCTTTGCCTTGTAGCCCAGACTTCTTGCCTTTTGGATTCGGCTTGGCCTTTCAAGTCGGGTAAACGCAGTCTGTTTTCTCCACATGACGGCTTTTTCTCTTATTTCTGGCGAGTTTTGTTGCCACATCTTGAGCCAGGTTTTGTTTTGGGCACTAAGCATTATTGGCACTATTTCACCCCCCTTAATATATGATTAAGGGCAAAACCCTTGTTGTTTCATAATTAGAAAGGATGCTATAGACACTTACAAGTGACGTTTTGGATGAATGTAGAGGACAAGCCCCAACATAGTTTCAGAAAGGAAATAGTGCGTGATCTCTTTTTAATTGCAGAAGAGTAAAAGTTTGATTTTATTTTATAGGTTCTGCTACCAAATACTCACAAAAATAAAAGGAAAAAGTGATTATTGACCAGCATCTACAGAATAGCTTACTGTAAATGGTGTTGTGTTTTTGGTGTGAACCGCTATTGCGTTACCAGAAAACTCCCATGTTCCCATGGCATTTGCAGGATCAATGAAGGTTAAGGCAAATTTGGTCTTTCCATCTGGTGACCATGTTGCTTGGCCTTTGTCTTCGCCTGCTTTTAGTGGACCATGTAATGCTACTAGCTGGATGTTTTCTGATGCAGAGTATGTCAGGATTCCGTGGTAAACTTTGTCACTTGGTGGCAAAATTACTGCGAGCTGGTGTGTTTCATGACCGACTCCTGGATCTTGGACCGAGGTTGCTGTACCCGATAGGAATTTTGTCCCATGCATTCCAGCACCTGATTCTTTACTTTCTGCTTTTTTTGGTTTTGTTGTCTTGGTGTCCTTTTTGACTATGTTTTTTGTTTCTGTTTTCTTCGATTTCATGACTTTTGAGTCTTCAGCAACAGCATGAGTTACAGTTGTGCTGATAACACCCAAAAGCAAAGTTGCACCGATTAACAGTGCAAATAGTTGTTTGTTCATTAGCCTTAAGATTAGACGCTCTGTTTAAAAACTAAGTGAACTGCAAATTGGTTTTTAATTGAAAACAAACCAATTAGGAATAAAAATCAAAATGACTTTATTGTTGTAATACATATAATGGAATTCTTAATGCAAAAATTCAAGCATTCAATACTACATATAACGAACCTGAAAAAAGCCCGATACTTCAACAATAGGTAAAATCGTCGTCACATATGTAGTAATCCAATCTTGATAAGGCAGTGAAATTTCTTTCTAATGTTTTAACTCTAACCGAAGAATACCTGAAGAAAAATAATTTGTAATTTATGACAAATCATACTTTCCATCATGATGAGAATAGTAAGATTTTTTGTGCGTAATTGAGGAGCCTTCTATTTTTAATTGCAGAAGAGTAAAACTAGATTTTTTCATTTTTTCTTGACAATTGTTGTTCCGGTTTGCTCTCGGTCATGTTTTTCATTGCAATGACTGCGTTTTTCAAAACTGGATAAAATTGCGAGTCAAAATCTTTTTTTGAGTTATTTTTTGGTCTCCAGTCTTGCAGATACGTCAGAATTAGGCCGTTATCTTTTGTTTCCATCTTATTTAGAAAATAGCCATCAAACGCCTCATTGTCAACTAGTGAGAATTTAATCTCGTGAGAGTTTTCATCAATTGTTATTCTTTCTTTTATGACCATTCCAACAGCAGTCATTTCTCTTAGAAAACCGTCACTGTATTTTTGTAGAATTTTAGATTGGCTGATTTCCTTTATTGTTCTTTCAGGGTGTTGTGCTTTTTCTAGCAAAACCCCCCACAGTTTCTCTGGCGAGCAGTTAATTGTCTCAGAATAGGATATGACCATGAATGATTTAGCTTGATTTTCTATTTATTATTAAAATTAGATGTACAAAAAGTCAAGTCCCAACTAATGTCCCCTACCCTGACGCTGGAATTATAGTTGAAGTCATAGATCTTGTACTTTTCCTCCTTTTATAGGCTTAGGTAAAAGGCTCGAATTCTTTCTTTTTATTAGAAAAATAATAAAAAATTGAAAATTTGTTTAGATTTATTGAAATAAATCTAAAAAAGTGCATATACGACTTGCGCGTAAGAAAGTCATATGTTGGTTGGAGAGACAGTGTCACCGGTACAGGTTTTTAATGAAACTAGAAAAAAACTTCCAAGCAGTAGAGGAATAAAACAGAGTTTTGTCATCAAGTCATTAGCGTTACAAACCCAAATCATGACTAGAAATGTTCTGGCAAAATTATTTGTGGAAAAATTTATGGTTCCACAACCTCATGCATATCATTATGTCTTTAAAGAACTTCACGAATGTCTGATTCCAAACGGCATAGTAGAAGAAGCTGGCACGATAAAACCACAAAGAGGATCTAGAATTCTTCAATCATCAGGAATACCATATTATCGTTTAACAAAACTCGGTGTTCTACTTGCCATGTCGGTGGATGACTTGACTTTTGAAGAAAGAAAAGAACTTTTAAAGTCATATCTCATCACTACCAAAATTTTGAATGCGTCTGAAATCGCTTTTTGCGATCAGTTGTCAGTACATCTACAAAAATATCCTGAGGCAACCCTTGAAATTGTAAAAAAAGGAGCTCGTGAATTTATTAACGGCAAAATCAAGAATCCGCTTGAAATAATTCAAGACAATGAACAAATTATTAACAAGGATTACCAACAGAACTTTTCTTACAATTTTGAAGCATATTTCAGTGGAACACATTAATGGTTTCAATAATCGATTTTGAGGTCGTCAAAGTAAGCTTCCGAGTTTCCTTTTGCCCATACACCGACTTGACCACTTATGTAGTGGTGATCATATCTTTGTATGAGAAGCTTGTCATCCAGATACCCCGCAATACCTTGCTTTGATACCTGTGCAGTTATTGTATGCCAGACATTGGTTGTTACATTGATGTTTACGTCTTGTGTACAGATGATCCTGTCTGATTCTGCTCTGCACAAAGAAAATCTATTGTTTAGTGCGTCTGCTGCCAAGACAAAATAATGGCTTGAGTCCTGGAATCGTATTAACAAGCCTGCCGTCTGTTCGTTTTGTCCCGGAATTATCTTAAATTTTACGCTTGATTTAGAACTGCTGGCAGCTTCTCCGACTGGCAATATCTTTATGTGATAGGTTGAAGACTCGTCGCCTGAGACTTTGGCAAGAACATTTGGTCTTGAAGGAGCCAATTCGTCAGATTTTATAACCCACGTTTGTCCTGGGCTGCCTGTGTGAATGGAAGCATCAAGAATGTTTTCTTGTGAATCAAAGTTCCATATTTTAGAATTTTTATAGGAATCACTTTGCTGTGCGTTGTATAATGCGACAGATATTGCTATGGTGGCAATAATGGCGGCAACTAGATATCTTTTTTTTCTGCCAGCATGTTTGCCCATTTTTGACGGCAATTTGGTATTTTGTTTACAGTGTTGAATTGATATAAACATACTAAATTGTTATTTGCAATTATTAGCAAACGTTGTGTCGTGATCACAGCACGGTTAAGTCAATAAATAGCAGTCTTACTTTGGCTTTCTTGTTTTCTTTTGTTTGCCTCGCCACTTGTCATATCCCCATCTTGTTAATGCAAAAACTCCCAGCGAAAAGAAAAACCCGCCAACATAAACGTACAAAACGTTTCTTGTCATGAATCCATAAGCAAATCCAAGTGCGGCGCTGACAAATTCAAGAACGACAAATACTAACCATTTATCTACCAACGCTGAGAAAGTATCATCTATGTTTTTAACCATTTTCTATGTTATGTGCGGAATTAGACTGGATAGTATAGCAAAAATATCGTGAATATTCGCAAATGAATTGTTGTTAACTTTGAACTGGAGGGATTTAGTCGGAGTAGGCCTTTTCGCCAACCTGGGTTATGTCCAAGCCTATTTCCTCTTCGTTTGGAGTAACTCTTACGCCGCCAGGCCAAACCATATCCATAACCTTCCACATCACCAGTGTTAGTACAAATGCCCATACTGCTGCAACGCCAGCTCCTATTGAATTCTCTAGCAACTGGTGTGGATTTCCAAAGAATAAGCCATCGTCACCATATAGTGGGTTTATACGCTTTTCAGCAAAAGTTCCAGTCAAGAGAGCACCTACCACACCGCCCATACCATGAACAGGCCATGTATCTAGTGCATCGTCTATTTTCCTTCTGTTTTTTAAGAGTAGACAGTAGAAGCAGACCGTTGCACAAACAAATCCAATTATTATAGAAGCCCAAACTCCCACAAATCCTGATGCAGGTGTGATGGCTACAAGTCCAGCTACCGCTCCAGATGCAGCGCCGACGGCACTTGTTTTTCCAGTGTGCGCCCAACTAAGGAACATCCACCATAACGCTGCCACCGCTGTAGCTAAGTTAGTATTTTGAAATGCTTCGGTTTCCAAAAAGCCTGCAAAACCAGCACTTCCAGGATTGAATCCAAACCAACCAAACCAAAGCAACGTCGCTCCAAGCATTACCAGAGGGATCGAGTGCGGCTCAAAAGGTACCTTTCCATATCCCATTCTCCTTC
>JAHEXS010000022.1 GCA_023252015.1 Candidatus Nitrosotenuis sp.
CAATCCTCACTTGAAAACGCAGTGCTAAAACAAGTCAAGCGTACAAAACAATATGTCGCAAAAACCAAAGGGGCAGTAGCAGCTCCGGCCATTGTTACGTTGTATCAGGATAAACTCAGATTTATCAACAACGTTCCAATTGTTCCAATATTCCAGTTTGCATCATTTGTCGACGAGTTTTATGGTAATCTAGAAGACATGGAAACTATAAGAACAGAGTAGCGATAAAAAAGAGAAAGCTGCCAATAGCAAATCCTTTTGTTATCTTTAACGAATTGTCAACTGCTCTAGAATAATCCTCATATACTGTCGATCCCATTATTTTGACGTCTGCTTTGTGTTCTAAAATTTCAAATGACGCCGGGGCCAGTTTTTTTTCTGCATCGTGTGCAACTTTAAGGTACCATTCTGCAATATCTTGAGACTTTGCAATCTTGCCAAACTGATAGTATCCTTGACGAGTCCTAACCTTGGTTGCACTATAATGCGTATCAGATGTACAAATTTCTAAAAGATTGAGATTGTTTTTTGCAAAATGGTTTACGATGTATTCTCTTACACCGTTTTCCATATTATTAGAATCTGCCCAACCAAGAAAATATTTCGTGTTGTTGATTTTAAGGCACAGTACTCCAACGCCGCCCAGTCCAAGGTCGGGCGAATTCAAGTTCATGTGGTCAGAATTTCCATATCCAAACTCTAGCGGATATTTTTCCTTCGTAATCATGGTATCAAGTGCAGATTTTGCTGCTTTTAGCATGTCTCCGGAATCAGGTTCTGAAATCTCTTCGCCCATCGCATTATGACAGTCAACAATTAGGATTCGCTCAAAATTGCGATTTTTTGCAAACTGTTCTATTTCTGTTTTCACGTAGATCGGAATATCTTCCATCCCATGAGGCGACAAAGACAAGAACAAAAGTGCAGATTTCTCAAAAAGAAATCCGAGTACACTTGATTTGTTGACCTGTACCGTAATTGGCTCAGTACATACAAGACCGTGGTTAGGAACTACATTGGCTGACAAGCTAGTTAGATAATTTTCAACTTCTTTTCTCGAAGGAAGGTTCAACGAATGATCAGATACGCTGTGCATGACCATTGCTGAAGAATTCATGATTTTGTAAATCTGATACGGTATGTTACTTCCCCCTATTGGATGAAACGGACCGGGATGAATTTCAGGAAGGACTAGTCTGAAATCATTGTTTTTTTCCTTGTTTTGTAATCGTATTTGTGTAGTGAGAACGGTCGTATCTGTGGATATCGATTCCAGGATTGATTCAACTTCGGATGGATTATTTTTTGACATTGATGCAAGATATGCTTGTACTAGTTTGTGAGTACTTTGAATTGCAGGTCTTCCCGCCCTGTCAGTTACAACTGACCATATGCTGGCAGTCACCAAAAATATTCCACCCACAGATAGTGTCAGAGGATCCAATATTGACGGCGTCCACATCGATGTAGGAACTAGTGCCAAATACATTGCCATGGGTTGCAGAAAACAGAGTAGCCAAGCCCGTTTAAGAGTCGTACCAAGAGTGGTCGTTAGGATTCCAATCCTAAAGCTTGCAAAAATAAACATACCCTCTACAATATAGAATACCGAAAGATCTTTTGATAGAACAATTGATGCCAGGATGCCTGCCAGTATCACGCCAATCCATGCCAGGTTTCCAAATAACGACATGTGTAGTGATTTAGAATATTCTTTATTTTTGATGAATCGTGAATCAACGTATTGTGTTATGAGCAGTATTGCAATTACTGCAGGTAAACGAAATACCGCCTCATCAGATCTAGCAAGAAAGACAAAAACTATGATTGCAGAAATAATTGCCGCAGATACATTTGAGAAGAGTAATGAGTGATAATACGACGACGGGTTTACCAGGGTAAGAGAATAACGTTTATGTATTTTTGATACATCATCGTATGATTCTGTCATTTTACAAGAAATATGTCAAGTAGCCATGACAGTACGATCAATCCAACAGGTATAGAAACTACGATTTTCGGATCCAGACGATATCCCTTTGTGTCATCTTCAAAGAAACGCAAAAGACCGGCACTGGATGCAGGTAATGGTGCGCCTTTTTTCTTACTGCTCATAATTCAAAAAACTAAGATATTAAAATAAAAACTTTTGTGTCATTTTTTGAGTTTATCTATAGTTTCAATTAAGGAATTTATCGATTTTAGTATTTGCTGCTGTTTTTCGTGATCTTTTTCGGATTCTAGTTCTTTTGTCAATTCTTCAAGCTTATTTGTTAGTGAGATCAAAACAGATGACGGCTTTTTATGACTCGAGTTTTCAGAGACGACTTGATCAATTTTGCTTTTGTCCGGCTCTTTTCCACAGTTAACACATAAGGCATTACCGTCCTTCATTATTCTAACCCCCTTACAATATGGGCAAGGTTCTGCAAGTAATGTGGCTCCCTTGAGCAACATTTCTGCTGCCTTTTTTCTTAGCTCCGCTGACATGATTTGTATTGTAAAACCTTTTGTAAAAACCTAGTTTTGTAAAGTTAATAAGGCTTAATAGT
The DNA here is from genome assembly GCA_023252015.1 of Candidatus Nitrosotenuis sp. Classification (GTDB taxonomy): domain Archaea; phylum Thermoproteota; class Nitrososphaeria; order Nitrososphaerales; family Nitrosopumilaceae; genus Nitrosotenuis. The sequence continues at coordinate 2,553 of JAHEXS010000022.1, forward strand.
CTGTATGAAGCCAAGACGTTTAGTAACCAATGGCGATAATTTGTAACACGTGTGGACTTCCTGAAGATTTGTGTGCCTGCGGTGATCTTAACAAAGAAAGTACCAAAATAATTATTAGATTAGAAGAAAGACGATTTAAGAAAAAAGGCACCATGATTGAGGGGTTGAATTCAAAACTTAACGACATGCATGGAACACTTAGTGAACTAAAAAGAAAATACGCATGTGGCGGAACAGCAAAAGATGACTATATCTTTCTACAAGGCGATCATCGAGATACGATGAAGGAAACATTGGTAAAGTTAGGATTTGCCGAATCAAGTATCGAAATTCACTAAAGTTTGGAAACCTACAAAATTTTACAAAGCATCGCAATCCCTTATTCTGCACTAATATCAGTAATTTTTGGAATTATGGTTTTTTCGTTTCCAATAGGTGCCTACCTTTTTTTTAATGCTCAGATAGGAAAGGATATCGATTATGGTTACCCATTGTCTGGTTTTGAATTCATCAAACACTTTGGAGAGTTTGGGGGCTTTGAGATTGCAGATCTGTTCATTGTAGCATGGGTATTTTTTTTAATAATATTTACAATATCAGTTCTAGGTCCAAAAAAAAACTTTCTAAAGATATTATCCACAATCATGGCAGGCTCATACGGAGCCCAAAACGGGAATTATTTGGTTCAAACAATCAAGTGGTTTTCAATATTGATCGTCTTGTCTGAAATAACAGATATCGTACAACAAGAATTTGGAGTAAAGACTGCACCGCCGCCTTTTGAAAACGACCTGTTGCAGTTCTTTGGGATCACGATATCCCCCATTTTAGAGGAAACCGCATTTCGTCTAATCTTAATTGGAATTCCTTTATTCTTATGGTATTCGAAAAAAGGCTCAGCTGGACTATTTTTCAAATCATTGTGGAATCCAAGCAATTTGCGGGCAGAGAATTCAAAAAAAGCAATAATTCTGGTCGTAGCAGTAGGAGTATTTTTTGGATTGTCCCACATAATTTCAGACCAATCATGGAGCAATGGAAAATTTGCACAGGCTACAATTAGTGGAATTATAATAGGATGGGTTTACTACAAGTATGGCTTTGTAGCATCAACTCTAATTCACTGGGCCACAAACTATCTGATTTATTCATATGGATACTTTGTATCAAGCATTAATGAGATTCCAATTTCTACTGCTTTCTCACATTCACTACTTGAGACAATCGAAATTTTATTTGTAATCACAGGGGTGATATCAATTTTCAAGCTGTTAATTGATTATAGGCAAAAGAAATTAGAGGTTTAATGCCAATTTAAGACCCTTGTACCTATTTCTAATAGTCACTTCAGTTACTCCTGCTGCTTCTGCTACATCACGTTGTGTTTTGTTTTCACCATTTGTCACACATGCAACATAAAGTGCAGCTGCTGCAAGACCCATAGGATCCTTCCCAGCAGAAATTTTATTTTCTTCTGCAGTTTTAAGAATTTTTGCTGCTTCTCGCTTTGTCTTTTCTGATAATTCTGCTTTGCTTGCTATTCTTGCAACACATTTTATTGGGTCAACTACCGGCATTTTCAAGCCTAATTCGCGCAATAGCAATCTATAGCAACGTGCGATATCTTTTCTTTTGATATTGCTTGCACTTCCGATGTCCTTTAGTGTTCGCGGAGTTTCGGTATCTCTACATGCTGCGTATAAGGCAGATGCGATAAGAGCGGAAATTGAACGCCCTCTGACCAGTCCCTTTTCAAGTGCCTTTCGATAAATGTATGCTGCCTTTTCTACAACAGCATCGCCCACCGCAAGTTTATCCTTTAATCTATCCAATTCTGAAAACGCTTGTCTAAAATTCCTGTCCACAGGTTCATGCACTTGACTTCGGCTATCCCAAGTTCTGAGTCTTTCAATCGTACTTCGCATAGATGAAGACAAAGGCTTGCCAGTTGCATCCTTATCTGCCTGACCAATGATGGTTGCAAGTCCCATATCATGCATTGCCAATGAAGTTGGGGTTCCAGTTCTTGTTCGATTTTCTCCCTCTTCTTTTGAGAATGAACGCCATTCCGGTCCAGATTCCACATTTTCTTCATTTAGGACAAAACCACATTTTCCGCAAAAATTTTCTCCGGTATTGGTATCAGTAACAACTGAGCCCTGACCACATCGCGGGCAGCGATCTTTTTTACTACTTTTTACCATTTTTTACCAAACCTCTTATTTCTTGTATTTAACTTTTGCTAGAGATTCAGTAATAAACTTGTCGATGAATTACGAACGATAAAGATTCGAATTAATTATTTTAGGACGGTTTCCAGCCTTTTGGCATTGAGCCTTTAGACTGATTTGATTTTGGCTCTTCTTTTGCTTGCTCATATCCCTTTGGCAGCGATCCTTTTGAAGACTGTTCATAGACACTTTCGTGTTGTTTGTAGCTTGTATCATCAGTTGCAAGTTCAGCCTCTCCCCTGTTAGTATGATAACCGCCTGAAGCCTCGCTTGTTGTTATACCCCTTAGATATTTTGGATCAATTCCAGTTTGAATGTATTCGGACTCTTTCTGTGCCTTTTTGTTGCTCCATATAAAGAATCCAGCTGCGCCCGCAGCTGCCATGCCAGCCATTCCATATACTATGAAGATCGGGAATGAGCCAGTAGATGTTTGAGCGGCACCAGTTGGAGCTGTTGCACTAACGCCGAACACTTCGCGATTTTCAAACATATCTGGCGATGCATATCCTGCAAGGAAGACATTTGCATTGTCTGCTGCCTGTACGGATTTTACAGTGTAAGTTTTATCGGCAGTAAATTTACCTTCGAATTCTTTTTCATGCTGCTGACCCTCCCTAAAGCTACTTTCACCCATCGTAAACGAAGATACTACAACTCTTGCGCCAGAGAACCCAAACTTGCTTGTCTCAGCAGAGATACCCGTTGGGTCAAACAAAAAGTGCCAGTTTCCAAGTGGTTGCTTTCCAATGTCATATGCGTCAATTAGACTCATAGTTAGGATTTTTTCTCCTTCGGTACCTGCCATTTTTGCAGCAATGTCAGGAAATTCCTTTGTGAAAAATGAAATTGGTTGGTTAATGTCCATATCACCATAACCCTGAGTCGTAATTGGGAATGCGCCATCTACTTTGATTCCTCTCCACATGGCATCAAATAATGCAGGAGATGCTGGAGAAGAACCCGCGGCTGGCATGTATTCACGAATCAAAAATCCATTGATTGTGGGAGTAATAATGAGTTTGTAATCTACTGAGGCATTATCGCCCCTTCCTGTCATTTCAGCATCATATTCAATGTTAAGTCCAGTAACTCGGACGGTGCTTTGTTTACTTTGTAATTGTTCGTTAATTTTATCAATTATTGTTTGAACTCCAGGGGTACTAGCATCTGCAGTAAAATAGATAGTATTGCTTTTTCCTCTCAGAGCGTCTGCTATTTGGCCGCCTTCAGGATATTCTATGAAAATCGTTCTTTGAAATTTGAATGATGGTTTGGATGCAGAATCAAAACTCTTTGCGTCCCAATTTAGTTGAGCTGCCCAAGCAGGAGAAATGGTCCCAATAACTAGAATACTCAAAAATGCTAATGCGAAAAATGTGCCGACCTTCTTCACGAGGGGCGTTGTTACCAACGCGCTAATAAATCTAACTAAAAAAGGTTCAGTATTGAAAAGGTAATATTGATCAAAGGTTGTAACCAAAAAGGAGTTTTCAGATTTTATGATAACAATACTAGCTGGTGGAACCGGTTCTGTAAAACTCGTCAGAGGACTGATCTCTCAAACAAGAGATGTGAATGTAATATGCAATGTTGGCGATAACTATTGGTTGTATGGATTGTATGTTTGCCCAGATATCGACACCATAATCTACGGTCTTGCAGACATACTAGACTATGAAAAAGGGTGGGGTATTAGAAAAGACACGTTTGGATTCCTAAGGCAGATGGAAATTTTTGGAGAAGAGACTTGGTTCAGAATTGGCGACAGAGACGCAGCAACACATTTGATTAGAACTAACATGTTAAAGAATGGAAAAAATCTTGCAGACATTACAAAATGGATGTGCGAAAAATTTGCAGTGGAGGCAAAGGTAATGCCAGTTACAGATAACACAATAGAAACTCGAATAACTACAAGTAAAGGAGAGATGCACCTTCAAGAATTCTGGGTCAAATACAAAGGAAAGGACAAAGTTGAGGGCATCCAATACATCGGAGCTGAAAAGGCACGCCCAAATCCAGAAGCAGTAAATGCAATTCATGATTCTGAGATGGTAGTAATTGCACCAGGCAATCCCCTGACCAGCATTGGTCCCATGCTACAAATCAAGGGAATACGAAAAGAGTTGGCAAAAAATAGAAGAAAGGTTGTTGCAGTAAGTCCAATTCTTGGAAACAAGGCATTTAGTGGCCCCGCTGCTGAATACATGCAAGCTGCAGGAATTGAGGTATCACCTTACGGAATAGCTCAGATGTATTCTGATGTTTGCGGCAGTGTTGTGATTGACTCTAAGGACAGATTACTTACAAAGAAAATTCAAAATCTCGATATGAAAGTATACGACACAAGTATCAAGATGACAAACAAAATCTCCGAAGACGCACTTGCGTCTTTTGTTCTAAAGAACGCACGCGTGTAGATTGCAAGTAGCAGCAATAATTCCGGTCAAGACGTTTTCAAATGCCAAGTCAAGACTTGGGTTCTCACAAGAAAAAACTGAACAATTATGCAAAATAATGCTAGAACAGGTTTTAGAATCAATATCACATTCCAAGACGATAGCCAAGTCTATTTTGGTATCAAAAGATGAAAACGCCTTTGAGATAGGCAAGAAATTCAATACCATCCAAATCTTTGAAGATAATGAAAGTGGAGTAAACCATGCTGTTTCCCTTGCAGACAGATATCTTGTTGAAAACGGATTTGATACATCAGTTGTGTTTCCACAGGACATTCCGCTAATGCAACCGCAAGACATTACTAATCTGATAAAATTTCAAACCATGAAAACGTCATTGCTGGTAGTACCGTCAAGGAAATTTGACGGAACAAATGCGCTAGTAAGAACGCCAGTAGATGTAATAGAGACGCATTATGATGAGGATAGCTACAAAATACATCTAACGACTGGCAAATCACGAAAGATTTCTACTTCCTTTGTTCTAATAAGTAGAATAATGTGGGATGTCGATAACAGGTCAGACTTAGAATTTATCATGAGTAATATTGAAAAGCCAGTTCTAAGAGAACAGATTCAAGACATACTAAATGGATAGAAAAAAATGCTTCCACTCTTAGGAATATTTTTCGTAATTGCATTTCCAGCAGGTGCCTCCCTCAATCCGGGTGGGATTTTGAGTTTTTATATTAATGATGATGATCTAAATACCAGTCATCGTGGAATTGACGAAATTTCAACGTCGGGATTGTTAGAGTTTACAATAAACGGCATTCCAATACAGGGCCCATCAAAGATAGTTGAAACTGACCTTGACTCGGGGGTTTTTGTTGGCCGTCTTAACATACCAAGTACGATAAACGGAAGACCACTACAACAGGGCGATACACTTGTTATAAAATACAATGACAAGTCAGATTACTCTGGAAATCCAACGACTACTTCAAAATCAATCGCAGTTACAAAACACAGTACGAGTTTTTCCACATCTGCAAAAAATATTAGAATTGGACAACAATTTCAAGTGAAAATCTATGATCCAGACTTTAATTTGGATTCAAGAGAGGTAGACAACATCCCATTGAATTTGATAGAATTTCGTACAGAAAATGGAGTTAGAGTCACTCTTGACAACAAGGCATTCGATGCCAAAACTACAACACTTAGAGAGACCGGCAAAAATACAAACCTCTTTGTGGTATCAGTCAAAATGCCAAAAGAAATAGATGGAAAACGCCTCAAGATTGGGGCTTCAGCACAGCTCAAATTTACAGACACCACCACACCGTCAAGAACCACTGAAATTCTAAAGACGGACATAAAGATAGGTTTGCGATAATTTTTACAAATTATAAAAAATTGCGTGCTGGCCGTAACCCTCCTTCTGTTCTCACGATATTCAGCTTTGCAGCCTACCTGAACAAGGTGCAGATCCTATTTGTTCTGTTTGGCTTTGCTCCACATGGGTCAGATTTTTCATTCCTTTAACTGGGAATCTCAGGTTTCGCCATCATAGTGCTCCAGGTAGGATTGGTTTCTATTCCGTTGCCAATCATTTCTGACTATCTATCTCTAGATCATGTTTCTGCATGGAGGGAGGAGTTTCCTCTGCTTTCGCAGCGTTTCGTGCACCAGCCCGCAAAACTATATGAATTTAATTTAATTTGAACATTACTTGAGTTTGGAGTGAAAGTATTCCTCGTCATACTTTTCCTTAGCGTGTCTTGACTGCAATCTGTGCCCAACATGTACGATATCGACATAGAATCTGTAGATGTGCCTATTTTCCCTTAATCGTGATGACATGATTCTCCAAAACGTTCTTGCGTGAAATTCTGAAAATCTATGATCACGTATGATAAGGATGGATTTTTTAGACTTGTCAACTATCTCCAAGGTTTTTGGACTAAATGCTTGGTCTGCTTGATTCCCAGCACCAAGTATTATAATTTCAGACTCTATTTTATCGAAATTTTCCAACAGTCCAAGTGACACCTTTTTTGTTTTAGGATATACTTTTTCAAATGGGATTTTTTTCATTTCCAGATCAAACATCATCTCGTTTATTCTATTCATTATTTCAAGTTCAGTTTGCGGCGACTCAATTACCCCCCTTACAACCCTTACTTTGCTATTGTACGTCTGTGACATCGCATGTGCGATTCTCAATCCCAAATCAGAATGTCTTCCCTTGTCATATGAAACCACCACATTTGCGAGATCTTCTTCAAAGTTTTTCCCAAATCGTACACCGACAAAATCACAGGTGGATAAGGACAGTAATTTTCTGTTGTTTCGTAGAAATGCAAAATCAACTAGCACGATATTGATTCCTTGTTCTTCAACAGTTGCCAGAATTGCCTCCGTAACATCATGAGAGATACGCACAAGATATCTATGACGTATTGATTGCGGTATTGATTTTTTGAGGTTGATGAATGATTCAATTTCGGATTCAGCAAACTTGTTTGAAACTGCAAGTGGTAGATGAACTGGAATGTGAGTTACATTAAGAAATGAAATTTCGCCTTCCTTTTCTTTGGCAATGGCGTTTGCAATTTTGAAGAGATTTACAACGTATTTTGGATGATATATTACAAGAATTCTGTAATCCTTTCGTTCTTGCGGCCCCTGATTATAGATTAGAGGCGCGTAATGTTCTATTTCCTTTTTTGACGTGTAAAACTTGTAGATGGCAAAACCAATTACTATCCAAATAATTGCAATTATCCAGCTTTGTGGTTGGGTAAATAACAGATACAGTGAAAGCCCCATGGCAGATATGGCGCCAAGTATTGGTATTAGGGGAAAGAATGGGGTCTTGAAAGTATAATCTAGCTTTTTCCCATACAGTCGTCGTATTGTAATTGCAGCATAATTTACTTGAGCAAACAGGAACAAAAACATCAAGCTTGCGGCAAAGGCAATTCCCGTAAGATCAAGTGCCATTGCCATAATCAACATAATCAGACCAGAGGCAATTGTCGAGATTGCCGGTGTTTTGTATTTTGCATGCATCTTACCAAAAAAATGTGGCAGATTGTAATGAGTTCCCATTGCGTATGAGACTCGGCTTGAGGAATAGGTAGTTGCGTTTAGTGCCGCAAGTGTCGATACCAATCCACCTGCAATAACAATTAATGCGCCAAAAGGTAGAAAATCTTTTGCGGCCTCAATGATTCCAATTTCACCAAAGCCACCAATGAATTGCCATGAGGGTTGGCCTTTTGTTTCAGATGACAACCCACCTATGAAAGCAAATGTAAACAGAATGTAAATTGCAACAACTACACAAAGTGAAATTAGTATTGCTCGCGGAATGTTCTTTTTTGGGTTTTTTAGTTCGTTTCCAGTTTGTGCAATTACCTCATATCCCTCAAACGCAATAAACGTCAAGCCCATCGCAATTACAAGTCCAGACATTCCCTTTGGAAGGAAATTTGAAAAGTTGTCAGGCCAGGAGTGGTTTGTAAAAGCCATAGCTAAAAGCGCTGCAACAATGAGCACTCCAATTATTGTGATTTGGGTAAGTGTGATGACATTTCCCACTTTGCTTGTAGGTGATGTTCCTCGTACATTGATAAACGTGAAAATCACAATGGCAAGTGCAGCTAAGCCCTTTTCAAGCAGTGGTGAAGATTGAACCAGATTAGTTGTTGACAGCAGATGTGCAAAAAATGACGCAAATGCGACTGCGTAAAGGCTTCCTGCGATAGTATGTGCAAACCACGACATCCACCCACTTAGAAACGAGTTTGGTCGCGGAAGGCCTTCTCGCACCCATCGGTATCCACCACCAGTATCTGGCAAGACGGAGCTTAGCTCAGCATAGGTCAGTGCCGTAAACATCGTAATGACACCATTTATCAGAAAAGCGATCATAAGAGCTGGTCCTGCTTCTGCCATGCCAGGCCCCACAAGCACAAATATCGCCCCACCAATCATGGCTGCAACTCCAACCATGACTACGTCCAATAATGTCAGATTCCTTGTAAAGCCAGTGTCTGAATTTTCTGTAGCCATGTTGTCTAGCGTCTGAAAAAGGTGATTTGAATAAATCTTTACTCTAGATTTGATATTTGTAAATCAGTCAATATTTTTTATCAATTAATCCATATTCAGCCAACAAAAGCTCGATTTCTCGTTCTGATTTGATCTCTGAATAGTCTTTTAGCAGATCTGCGTTTAGCTCGTAAAACGTGTGTCCCCAGTTAAATTTGTCAAGCATCGACATTGCAAGTTGCTCATATCCCAAAATGAAAGCAGCACCTGCGATCGCCTCAACAGTTGTCAATTTGTTTAGTTTGGAATAGTTAACTGGATTTCCGGCAAGTAATGGCGGAAGTTTACGTGGAATCCCGTGAAATTTTCTTGTAAAAGCGGTTTCTGCCAAATTCCAAGAACAATCGATTCCCGTTATGGATTTTGCGATCGCGGCATCTTGCTTGAGAATTGTTTTTGGGGCAAACGGATCTAAGATTATGGTATTACTTTGTGTTTTTGAAACTTCCTTTGCAAGTCCAAATTTCACCAGTTTTGCAGCAGTACACTTTTTTGGATCATCTTGTTTTAGCATGAATACTTGGATGTTCATTACAATGAGTTTGTTTTATGGAATATTTTTCTATTGTGTTGGAACGTATGTTATTTCATAATAGAGCTTTGAAGATTGATTTTGTTCTTTTATTATATCCACGGTCCAAACTGAATTCTGGATTGTATTCAAATCAGAATCAGGCATGATTGTGAATTTTTCCAAGATAGCGCCAGGGCCAGAATATTGTATCTTAAAGCCAGTGCCATCGATTTGTACCATACTATAGTCAGAGTTCAAAGTCTTGGTTGACTTTGATACAAGGCAATCTGATGCCTGTCCAATAATACATTGGCCACTCTCAGTTGAGATTTGTATGTTAATTTTTGATTCAGTACCACGTGCGACAACAAGAGAACCTTGGAGCATTTTAGGCAAGACGGGTTGGTCTTGTATTATCTTTTCCATCAAAGAAATTGGAATACTTGAATCAGTGATTCTGTTGAATTTTTCTGATATTTTTTTAGACAGTGTTTGGATGATCTGCTTTTCTACCACTTTGAAGATTTTAGTAAATGTGCCAAATTCTGTATCTATTTTTATGACATAGTTGCCAAGAGAAGCAGATTGTGGAATTACATAATCATATTTGTAAAGACCAGAGTTATAGTATTTGGACAGATCAATTTGGTTTCCACCCAGTCCACAATATACGGTCCCACAATTAATTTTGGTGTCATTTTCTGATAAGACAACAAGGTCCATCCTATCCAAAAATATTACCTTATTGAGACTGCCAGATATGTGGACAGTGTCACCAAGAAAATATTCTTCTTTGTCAGTATTCAAAGAAAGAGTTAGTTCTTCATCATTATTTAGTGGAGTGTTGTTTTTCACCTCAAATGTTGTCTCGACTTTTATTTTTTGATATGTCGCAGTCACTTTGTATGTGCCATCTTTGAATACAGTGAGAGGAAGATCGTATGTGGTCTTGAAGTTGCCCCCATGGTCAAAGTCTAGTGAGGATGCAAAGATTTGTTTGTTAGCAGACGTTTTCACCTGCACTTGTACTCGGTCAAGTTTAATGCCTTCACTGCCGGTTGTCTGCTGTCTTTTTAACGC
>JAHEXS010000023.1 GCA_023252015.1 Candidatus Nitrosotenuis sp.
GTTTTTGTCAATTCCAGTTACCTCGACTAGGAGGTTTGTGGTTTTAGTCGATATGGCAGTTAGTGCGGAATTGATTATTGGCGGAAATGAAATGGTCTGATTTTTTGAATCCAGAATAATTGGGACCTTGGATTGATTCCCCAAAATGTGCGAGTATTCCTTTCCCACGCTTGTTTTTTCCAGTATTTCTGCAACGGTCATGCTTTGGGTCAAAGCCAGCGGTACAAACTCGTGGTCTTTAGGAACGGCAGCATAACGAAGAGGCGACGATATTGAATCCAGGTTGTGAATGCCAATTGATGCCTTTTTGCGCCTCCTGCCTATGCCAAAGTGAAGGTCCTCTTGCAGTGCTATTATCTGTCGAATCGATTCATCGTCCAGCCTGCCATTTCTTGCAATTATCCCAGACACAAACGGGCGGATTTTTTTTACGGACCGATCAGTATTGATTACAAATTTCTTTTTTTCCTTTTTTATGTTCAGCTTGACCAGTCCTTTTTTTACCCCAAGCAGCCCTTGCAGTCCCGATGCAATTCCAACATCTGTTGCATAATCAGGACGGTTCGGACTATACTCGACCCGGACAAACTCCTTTTGTTCCTCTTCTATGTCCAAACCCAAAAACGGCAGAGATTCCAGAATTTTGTTTTTGCTTGTTTTTCCTACCAGTCTTTGCAGCCTATCCAGGTATAGTGTGACTACTGGCATTTTGGTACGTTCCTCAACCACCCAAGGTTGTTGTTGTAAAATTCTCGAACGTCATTTACCCCGTACTTTAGCATTGCAATTCTTTCTATTCCGCCGCCCCACGCAAGTACTGGTCGCGTTATCCCAAACGGTTTAGTCACCTCTGGTCGGAATATTCCCATTCCAAATAGTTCAACCCATTTTTCCAGTTTGTCATTGTACACCATTGTTTGGAGTGATGGTTCCGTATACGGGAAAAACGTCGGCCAGAACTTGATTTTGGACAATCCCAGTTTTTTGTAAAACTCTCGCTGAATTCCCATGAGGTCGCGGAGCGATACGTTTTTTCCAACCACGATTCCCTCCACCTGATTGAATTCAACTAGGTGCTTGTAGCTGACCTTTTCATTTCGGAACACCCGTCCCAGTGAGAACACCCTTGCCTCCTCGGGCTTGTTTTCTGCCAAATAGTTTATCGTAACGCATGTGGTGTGGGTTCGCAGCACCATTTTCTTTGCGGCATCTATGTTCCAGTCGTACTTCCACCCGTTTTTGTGCGATTTTGATACTTGACGTATCTGCTCAGGTGTTGCAAATTTTTCAGCCATTTTTCCCTTGATGTAAAACGTGTCCTGCATCTCCCGCGCAGGATGGTCCTGTGGTGTGAACAATGCATCAAAGTTCCAAAAGCTTGGCTGTGCCAGACTGCCAAGCACTTCTGTAAATCCAAGGCTGACAAAGGTCTCCCGGATTTCATTAATGGTGTCCTTTAGAGGGTGTGTTCTTGCTGTAAATACAACTGGTGCATCCGCAGTAACGTCTATGGCTCCTGAGTCATGTGCGTCGACATCGATTAGTTTGGCGTCATCTGTCAGCGATACTGTTTTTGATTTTATAGTTTCAATTATGATATAGTCAGGTCTTTTCTTTAGTGATTCCAATGCGGACTGGTCTGGGATTTTCTCCAGCGGGATTTTTCCCTTTCCGATTGATGTGATTAGTTTTTCCTCGCTTGTTTGCTCTGGCATTTTCTTTAGCGACACCATATTGGATGATTCTTCTTTTTGGATTGTAATCCAGTCATTTCTTTTTGCGTTTGCTATAGCGATGTTGGTTTCCTCGAGCAGTTTTTTTCTCAGTTCGTCAAACGATACGGGTTGGTTCTCAATTAGGTTGACAAGCTTTCGCTCTGGCAATCCCTCATCGATTGACGCGAGGCCGTTTTTTCCCAGAGTGACAAGTGATTTTTCAGATTCCAAAACAACTGCCAGGTTTTTTAGCTTGAGCCATTCAATTCCGCGCCTTATCTGATCAATTGAGAGGTTTGTCTTTTCCACAATTTCTTCCGGTGCCAGGTTTGGTGTCTCTCTTAGAATTTTGATCATTGTTTTTTCAATTGGGTGAAGAACTAAAGACAACAGCACAACGACCCGAAAAGACTTTTTAAACCTTAACCTATCTCAATCATGAATGCCCTCTGACGAATTCATCGTTACTCCGTGGCACGTTGAGGGAGACATTGATTATGACAAGCTCATAAAACAATTTGGCACCGAAAAGATCACAGACTCGCTACTAAAAAAAATCGAAAAGGCGGCAGGCGAGATCCACTTTATGCTCAGGCGCGGAGTCTTTTTCTCGCACAGGGATTTGGGCAGGCTCTTGGACGAATACGAAAAGGGCAAGAAATTCTTCATGTATACAGGGCGCGGCCCGTCTGGACACACCCATATCGGACACTTGGTCCCATGGGTTTTTGCAAAATGGCTCCAGGAAAAATTTGACACCAACATTTACTTTCAATTGACAGATGACGAAAAATTCTTTGCAAAGCAGGACCTCACGTTACAGCAGACAAGAAAATTCGCATACGAAAACGCGCTTGACTTTATCGCACTAGGGTTCAAGCCTGACAAGACCAAGATAATAATCGACACAAAAAACATCAAGACGCTGTACCCAATTGCCTCAGAGGTTGCAAAGAAAATCAACTTTTCAAACACAAAGGCAGTGTTCGGATTTACAAACGAGACAAACATCGGAATGATCTTCTACACGTCCCTCCAGTCCGCCCCCTGCTTTATTGAGGACCGGCCGGTTCTGATTCCGCTAGGTGTGGACCAGGATCCGCATTTCAGAATAACGCGCGATATTGCCCCAAAAATTGGCAAGTCCAAGCCGGCACTCATCCACAACATCATGATACCGTCCCTGTCAGGCCCTGGAGGAAAAATGTCAGCGTCTGACGAAAGTGGAACCGTATACACCACAGATTCGCCAGAGGTAGTAAAGAAGAAAATAAACAAGTACGCGTTTTCAGGCGGTCAAGCCACGGTGGAAGAGCACAGAAAATTAGGCGGAAACCCAGACATTGATGTTTCGTACCAGTATCTTAGGATTTTCTTTGAGCCGGACGACAGGAAGCTCAAAGTGATATACGACGATTACAAGTCAGGCAAACTGCTCACAGGCGAGCTAAAGGCAATACTAATCGAAAAGGTAAACGCGTTTCTCAAGGTGCACCAGGAAAAAAGGGAAAAGGCAAAAAGCCATCTTGACAAGTTTTTGTTTGAGGACTGATGAAAATCCAACTAGTCTGCCAAGACAAAAACGAGGCAACCAAGCTTGCAAGCTTAATTTTCATAAAGGACGGAAAGGAAACGTTCATCTATTCTGTTGTGAATGTGTACGAAAACGAGATAGTGATATCGCTAAAGGACAAGTCGGTCCACTCGATAGTCCTAAAAGATACGCACCAGGTGGAAGTATTTACAGACTTTATCCAGTCGGTGGTTGAAAAAGAAAATCAGATCACCGACACAAAGGCCGTAAACGACACTGTCGAGATAACAAAAGGCTAGACTAGCGACTTGTCCATTTCATCGGACAGTGTTTCCTCGACTTTGAGAAAATACATCTTTGTGGAATTTTGCATGCTGGAAAGGTTGTTGTCCACTGCCATCATGAAATATCGGACTGTCCTTTTTGAAATGTCCAAGTTGAATTTCATTGGGAGTACGGGGTCCTGCTTTACGTTAATTTTATCGGCAAGCCACGGCGGCGCCATGTCCTTTGCCTCCTGAATTATCTTTGCGTACCAGAATGCAATGTTTTCAGGATGCAGCCCTTCTTGCAGGTTTATGACATCCTTTGCAAATATTTTCATCAGGTGGTTGATTATGGTCAACGGCTTGGATTGAGAATTTTCGTTTTATTTCAATGAATCAAACATAGACAAGCACTTGGTCAACTTATAGTAATTTTCCAGCAGTGTCGATTTCAGAGTTTCGGATTCTCGTACTGGATATTCTATTTCCGTCGCTTGCCATAATCATTGGGACTATTATGGTTTGTACTAAATTGAGATTCTTTTGCTTTCTTAGTTGGTTTAGTATATTGCCTTGGTGTGCCGTTTCCTCGCTTACTATGAGTGCCTCTACGTCCTGCTCCAGCACGGCAGGACCAAAATCATCATCCAGTGGACTAATCACGTAGGATTTTTCTGGGAATGTTTTTTCGATTAGTGACTTTAGTGTATCAAGTCTTTGCGTGTATGAGTGCCAGAGTTTTTTTCCCTTTTTTGCGGCAAGCGCGTCACTGCTCAGTCCGATTATTACCTTGGATGATACAGAGAACGCCTCCTTTAGTAACGCCATATGTCCTGCATGTATTACGTCAAATGTTCCGCCCATTGCGACCAGCTTGAATTGCGGCATGATTGGAATTAGGAATTTTAAGGATAAATCTATGATGGTTTGGAAAGACGGTTAGTCAAAATCATAGTTTTTTTAGGAAATTATCTTCTGAGATTTCGGCTTAAGAAGAATTTCTCTTAATGTGCCCATCGCAATTGTGGAATGTCTCGGCACCGAAATAAATTTGACACCATTACTCAGAATAAGATGACTTCCGCGCCGTCTGATGATTTGGAAATTAAATTTGCTGAGTGCTTTTACTACAATTCGCCAATCATTGTTTCAAAGACTCATTTTTTATCTCGATAACAATGGTTTGATCATTTTTAGAAGACTCGTGTATTGCTTCCAGCATCAGCTCAATTGCTTCTTTCATGTTTGTTTTCAATTCCTCCAGGGTGTTCCCTTCGCTTATCGCGCCTGGGAGTTCAAGACATTTTCCAGTAAAACCTTCGGGCGTTTTAATCACCTTGACATTGAAAACTTGGACAGTCTCCATATTTTTAATTCCTCTTTTTTCTTATTTAAGTTTGTGACCATACCTCAATTCGCGTATTGAGTGATTTTTTGGTTTTGTTATGACGTCTCAAATACCGTGGTACTATGGCGCTACAAGTATTATGGACACGGTGCTGCTTGGTGCCGCAAGTGCAGCTCCGCTTTGGTCCCACACAAATGTCTCTATGAAGAATCCTCCCTCGTTTTGCGGAGTCCATGAAACCTTTGGCGTTTGCATCTGAGTAGAGTTAAAGACTCCCTCTGCCACTCCCAAAAATTCAACGGTTCCTTTTTCACCAAATTGTTTTACTTGCGCATAGTACACGTATGGCTGCGCGCCGCTTTTTGCAGCCTGGATTGAAAGCATGCTGGTAATGTCAACTGGAATGCCAACGTGCAGTTTGGATGTGTGGTTCCCAGACGAGTCCAGGATCTGGATGTCATTTATGGTAATGAGTCGGGTCATGACATCAACTGAAATTTTTGTCACGTCGGTGGATTTTGACTGGTAGTTGTCAGATTCCGCAATTAGTTTGAAGGATGTAGCTCGCGGATCAACATTGGTGTCAAAATCAAAGTCATACGTGGTGTTTGGCTTTAGATCATTAATCGAGATGGTTTGGATTCCCACAATTCTTGGCGGGCTAAACGCGTCATACAGTATGAGATGAACCTTAACATGAGTGCTTGGCTGCTGGCCCTTGTTTGTTATGGTTCCTGGAAGATTGACATTGTCTGAAATTGACAGCGTCCCAGGAGTCATCTCCAGTAGCTGCTGTTTCGGACTGGCTGAATTGAACCCAAGCATGTTTACAGTGATTTCAGAAATTTCAGGATCCGGCGTCTTGGATTTTATCATGAATGGGGATTTTCCGTGCGGCTGGACTGCGTCAAGCAGGGTGGTCCCGGTCGTGGTTTCAAGCGGAGAACCATTCCCTGACTTGTCGGCGTAAAACCCAACCCAAATTTTGACATTGGTCACTGGAAAGTTCTTTGTGTTTTCCACCTCGCCCAGAACTATTGTATATCCCTCGGAGTCCTTGTAGCTAAAGGTGTTTCCCGTGAGCTTTACGCCAAGGCTTGATGGCGTGTCAGTTAGCTGCGCAAATCCCTGTGCCACAGGCAGCATCAAAACTAGTAATGCGAATACGATTATCCTTTTCAACTGATTCTAGTATACAGTGGGGATTAATCACATAAGAAATATCATATTGTATACAATGTGGACTAGAAGCTTTTACAAAATAATGGAATAAAATGAAAAGAGAAGGGATTTTTACTTTTTACTCTTCATTGCAGTGATAGCTAGCCAGTATACTAAACCTGGTGCTAAACCGACAATTAGTGGTATCCATACGCCGATTGCTCCGGCTGCGCCTGCCATGTGTTTGTCGTCCAAATTATCATATTTAAATCCTCCCTTGACTCAGAACCGTAGAAGATCAGTAAACAGTAAAAAATGGACTGAAGGGGATTTGAACCCCTGACCCCTCGCGTGCAAGGCGAGTATTCTACCGCTGAACTATCAGCCCATTAGAAATACTAGAAAATCGCATGGATTTTAATTGTTGTTTTGAGGCAAGAATTTTATTTGCAAAATTTTGAATACAGATCATGGTAGTAATGGAATCCCAAGTGGCGCTAAAGGCAGGGGATGCGGCACCGGGATTTGACCTAGTCGGAATTGACGACAAGAAATACTCGCTTTCCAGCTTCAAAGATTACGAGGCATTGTTGGTAATTTTCATGTGCAACCACTGTCCCTATGTCAAGGCAAAGGTAGATGCAATAAACGAGATCCAGAACAAGTTCAAAGGAAAGGTGGCAGTAATTGGAATAAACAGTAACGACGCAGTTGCATATCCAGATGACAGTTTTGATAGCATGAAAAAGTTTGCAGCAGAAAAAAAAATCAGTTTCTTTTATCTGGTGGATGAGACCCAGCAGGTGGCAAAAAAATATGGAGCAGTCTGCACTCCGGATCCGTTCTTGTTCAACAAAGAGCAAAGGCTTGTCTTTCACGGAAGAATAGACAACGCAATGAAACCAGAAGACAAGGCCACAGAAAAAACAATGATCTCAAACATTGAAAAATTACTTGGTGGTCAGAAAATTGTAAAAGATTTTGATCCTTCCATTGGTTGTTCCATAAAGTGGAAGAATTGACCACACACTTAAAAGACCGTTCTTTTTGAGGATTTTTCAGGGCCGGTAGCTCAGCTTGGCTGGAGCGTTCGACTGATAAAATTACCTTTCAGACATCGAAAGGTCGAGAGTTCGAATCTCTCTCGGCCCATCATATCATCCAAGTGCGTTTTGAGATACGGATTCTGCCCAGTTTATGGCGTTTTCAAAATCATCAGTTACAAACTCTGCCTTTGCGTTTGGCTTTTTTATTCCCTTGGAGTAAATTGCAAGGTGCATGTTTTTTCCAAACTTTGGCTTGACAGAATTTACTGCCTCTGAGAAAAACTTGATTCCATCCTCGGTTCCGGAAATTACTACAACTATCATGATTCCCTGCTTTTGCTTCCAGACTCTAGTCAGGAATTTTTGCAAGTCAAGATCATACATCACGTCAATTGCATCCGACATGTCGCCAAGCTCCCAGACCTGCCAGCCCATCGAGTCAAACGCGCACGACGTGGCCTTGGCATAGAGTGTGCTTTTCTGGTCTGCAGACAGCACGATTACGTTTTTCTTTGGGTTCGATTCGTGAGGAACGAGTCCCAGAATTTGGATTGCGTTTGAGATTATTCCATTGAACAGCTTTGACTCGGATTTTCCAATCTTTGCCTTCAGGTACAGGTCATCGATAGAATCGATTGCAGGAATTATTACCTCGTTGATAATTTTTGAAATGTTTGCCCCGGAGTGCTGGCAGTTTCGAATTAGATTATAGACCTGGCTTTGCGTCCCCGATGTTAGGTGATCTAGGAATTTTTCTTTTACATGAAAATAATCATCTGGAAAATGCAGTTGTTCTGTGCCAGATTCTATGAACCATAAATTGATGTTGCCTGCGTTTTTTTGTTTTATCAGTCCTTCAGCTGCAAATACGTTTAGGTACTTTGCCATCGTTGCCCGATTGATTCCGAGTTTTTCAGAAATCTCCATTCCGGAAAGGCCGGTCTTGGAATCGGACAGTACGTCGATTAGTTTTTTCTGGATTTCTTTTAGTTGGTACCCTCTGGTCATTTGGATGACTTGCGTATGGCTCCGAATTATTTAATCTGTTTTTAATCAGCCAATCACGCACAACAAACATTAAATAGTTCAGTACCTTAAAGTACGGTAACAGGTAAGTAAAATGCCAAAAGCAGGTTTCAAATCAATCACAGTTTCAGAAGAAGTATACGACAAGTTCTTTGACGTATTTGAAAAGAACAAGCCAGACCTTACCATGAAGGGCATCAACAGCTTTTCCGGCTATGTAACATACATGTTGGAACAGACGATGCTAAAGGACAAGACCTTTGCAAGATATGCTCCAAAACTAGAAAAAATTGCAATTGATGATGACAGGGTTGTTCTAAAGGACAACATCAAAAATAGAATTGCCGAAGTAACAGTCCAAAAGGGAGAACTGTTCTGCCAGCTCTGCGAGGAAAAGGACTGCGTCCATGTAGGTTTTGTGTTTTCACTTCCGGATGTTTACGAAATTTTAAACTCCAAGGGAATTAAGCACATAAAATAAAAAAGTGCAGGAGGTGGGATTTGAACCCACGAACCCCTAAGAGACGGGATCACCCATTATTTGATCTTAAGTCCCGCGCATCCAAAAGCAGTATTTGCTTACTTTGGCCAGGCTCGGCTACTCCTGCGATATAGCTAGATTTTGAGTGAAATTTAACAGTTTAGCGACTCGCGCAATTTCTTGAAAGAATAATAAGGATTCGAATCACGAAAAATTCGTGCTTCGATAGCTCAGCCTGGTAGAGCGTTACCTTGGTAAGGTAAAGGTCGCGGGTTCGGATCCCGTTCGAAGCTCCTTAATTTTGACATCTTACTACGTGGCAGGTATTTGTCAAGATCTTTCTGATTTTGAATCAAGTAAAACTAAATCATAACAGCTGATGTCAGCATATTTCGCATTTTAGCGACTCGCATTTATGCGAAATAAAAGAATACATCAGGAACGGTTACCGGAGACGTATTACCAGATCGCCAGCATAAGATTTAGTAATTTTTTATCAATAGTTCGGTGTGGCCGGTTCTTTTTGCCGGATCCGAGTTGATTGCGCGGTTTACAGGAATTTCTATTACCTTCCACTTTGACGAAAACATCTCAGTCACATCCTTTGACTTGGAGTTTGAGTGGAGCACCTTGCAGCCCTTGCGGTCGAGTTTTTCTGAAACATCAACTAGCATCTCTAGGTCCTCGTATGTGAAATTCTTGTCAGTGTAGCTGGTAAAATTGGCAGTCCTGCTCGTCGGCTGGTACGGCGGATCAAAGTACACAAAGTCGTTTTTCTTTGCTTGTACAAGAACCGATGAAAAGTCCTGGCACGTGATCTGGATTCTTTTAGACTGCAAAATGTGGCTTACGGAAAGCAGGTTTTCCTCGTTTACTATGTTTGGGTTTGAGTATCTCCCAAGCGGGACATTGAATTTTCCCTTGCTGTTTACCCGGTACAGCCCGTTAAAGCACGTCCTGTTTAGGAACAATAATCTTGAGACTTTGTCAATGGAATTAGTCGGCTCTGCATCCCTTACAGAATAATAGTATGAGTCGGGGTTTTTCAAGTAATATTTTGAATGGTTCTCTAGCGATGAAATCAGCTCCTTTACCCTGTCGCGGATAACAGAATATGCAAGTACCAGGTCAGAGTTCAAATCGGACACGCTGCATTTCATACTTGGATTTTTGGAAAGCAGGTGAAACAATACTGCGCCGCCGCCCAAGAACGGCTCAAAGTATGTCCCAAAGTCGGCAGGAATGTGCCTTTCAATTATTTGGATTAGCTGGCGCTTTCCGCCTGCCCACTTGACAAATGGCTTTGGCTCAACTGATAGTAATTGTTGCTTCAACATTACATGATATCAGAATATCATTTCCTTTCGCAAGACAACAAAAGATCACAATGTGTGCAATATTTTTTAATCAAATCTCTGCGATGCCGCCAGAACAAGATAAAGGAAAAGAGAGTTTGGGTTTTAGTCCCACTTGGACCAAGCTGCCATCCATCTGTATGTCCACGTGTTCAGTTTACATCCTAGCGCGGCCATGGTTACTGATAATACAGCACCTGCACCTGCACCTAATGCGACTGGACTGTTATAGAATTTGCCCACGGCAGGTTCTATCGGAGTCATATACGGCGGAAGCGTTGGTCTTGGATATTTGAATGCAGTCTCTAATGGATCAGCCACAGTGATGAGGTTGACCATGTTAAACAACGGCAATGACATTCCACACATCACACCACCGAATAGAATCAGTGAGTGCTTGTTCTTCTTTGTAGCCCAGTATGCCAGGTCAAGCAACATTGCTGACGGCAGCCAAACGGGTGTTACAATGAAGTCATATGGATAACCTAGTGCAAACCATGCACCTTTTGCTACCCATGTGTAGACGGTCATTATCAACGCATAATACGTTGCTGTTCCTGGGACTCCCGTAAATGTGAGATAGTAGCATGCGCCGACTACCAACATCAACGTTTGTGATATTGAGAATATTACAAACGAAGTCCAGGCCCAGTCACTGTAAAAGATGTAGTCTCCTGCGTTAATTGTTAGCAGGGTAGAGTTTACTGCAACCACTACTATGAATAAGTAGTGAGTACATCGTCTAAGCCAGACCATTGAACCTGTAAACATGATGTCGGTATATAAAATTTTAGACATGTTTGAAGATCTGATGCGTAAAAAACGGCATACCGTGTCGCAGATAAATTAAAAATAAGAAAAAGACGAAGATTTTCTCTATATTCCTACGAATAGAGAGATTAATACAGTTCCAACGGCTGTTGCGCCTAATGTGGCAGCTAGTATACCGTTGCTCTTCTTCTTGGTTCCCTCTTCCATTACTTTAATGCAGAAGAGATAGCCAATTGATTCAACTATTGTTAGGACGATGAATGCATAGTGACCACTTGGTGTTGGATATGCCCATGGATAATAGAAGTATCCTGCGGCTGTACCACCAAAGGTTGCAAGCCAAGCTGCGATGTATGAAAGTGTGATTATTCCAGTCATGTTTTCTACACGTCTGCCAATCATCTTCTCTACATCAGCACTGGATGCGCCACTGCCACCGGAGCCAAATCCTTTTGGTAGAGTCATTTGTGTTACTAATCGAGAGAATCCTTTTAAGTCTTTCTTAAAATCCTGGCACGGATCAATCTAGGATTTAATAATAAAAATAAAAAGCGATTTTACGCTTATGGAATGGATCTGCTGTACAGTTTGCCTTCGAGGGCCAGCTTGTACATTTCTGCAACATATGGGTTCTCACCTGGTGTTTCTGCACCTAGTTCGACTAGTCTAGCGTATACTCTTACGACATATGCTAGTGCTCCCATGAAGGCCACTACTACGCCCATGTTGAACATCCAGTGGTTTGGAACTGCAAAGATTTCCTCTACAAACCAGAAGTGCCACATTTCATTGACTCCGATTGTGAACATGGTTGCTAGGTAACCGAGAATGGTCATCTTTAATCCGGTGTTCATGGAGTTGTTTGGACCTCTGAGAATTGGTACCTTTCTGTCATAGATAGCAGCTGCTCCCCAACCTAATGGTAGTGCTACAAAGTGGCTATAGAGCCACCAGTGTGCTGGAGTAAATGCTGAATCTCTGATAGAGGTTTGATGTAGAGAACCATCTACAAAGTTATCAACTTCCACTGATGCTGCTGTAGATCCCATTGCGATGACGATAAGCCAGATTTTCTTTAATCTCTGGATTTCGACTTCTTTTGGAATTAATGCCGGCATCTGTGCCATAATTCCCTAGGGTGTACTTTTGCTATATAAAATATGAGTTTATTTTTGAGGGAATTTCTTGTAATTTTTATATGAAATTTGTACCATTAATCAAATATTTGGTTATATATAAGGCATACTTACAAATTATTCATCACTAAAAATCGGCAGTTGCTATGTTGAACATCAGTGTTGAACTAATAGATCACGACTCAAAAGGCATAGGATCATTTTTGCTTATGAGTGCCAACGGTAAAACATATATCATTCCATGTAGAGTTTGTGATTAATTAACGGGATAACTATGGTCGACAAAAAAATATTCGTACTGGCACTCGCTGTCGTATTAGCACTAGGAACCTTAGGTCCAAACTTGGCCCACATGTTCCAAACTGCTGAAGCACACGGTGTACAAGCACAGTTGCAAAGTCGTTTCGTGAAAATTGAAGACGAGACATTCAACAGACAATCCCTGCAAACAGGTGAAGAGCTAGTCATCAGTGGCAAGTTCGTTAGTCTTGTTGAAAGAGACCTAAGAGGTTGGAACTCTATATTCTCAGAGTCAACCAACGCAGGTAACAGATGGGAAATTCTAGCAAGAAGCCCACCAGGAAACGTCTTTCAGATACCAGGTAATGCCGTAATCCCATATGAGATTAGAGCAAAGGCATTAGAACCAGGTGTATATCACGTACACACTCAACTCAACGTTGCTTCAGTTGGACCAGGATTAGGCCCAGGACAAACAGTAGTAGTTACTGGCGAACCAATATTGAAACCAATTCCATATACAAACATCATGTATCAATCAATCATCATTGGAGTTGGCTACGTCATAACATTCGCAACTCGCCCCTGGCAAGTAATCTAAACCAACAACCCCCTCTTTTCATTTTATTATGTATCAGCAAAACCCAGACCTTACGCATTTCAAAATCACATCAGGCAGATTTAGAAAAGACTTTATGTAAACTAGGAATGATGCAGGCATGATTTGGCCAGGAATGGGAGATCCTGCAAAGAGGAGAAAAACGCTCAAGTTTCTAATC
>JAHEXS010000108.1 GCA_023252015.1 Candidatus Nitrosotenuis sp.
CTTTTTTGTCCATTTACTGAACTTGTGTGTAGGGGATTGTTTTGAAGTCTTTGCTTCTGCATCATGGGCACTCATAGCACCTACGATTACAGCAGACAGCAAAATTGTTACAACTACTAAACTAACTGCTTTTGTGGCCATGCGAATTCTTTAGAATTCTTATTAATTAACTGATCTTTTTTAAATCTTTCAAAATTCGAAATTAGAAACATCTAATATTTAGGCGTAGAATGTAGCATTATCAAGATCACACCACATACAAGTGTGCCTTTAGCGCATCAGTTATCATTTTTCTATGATGAGGAACTAGTTGTCGCGGCAGACGCTCAAAGAACCGCAAATCACTACTTTGGTAGTCGGTATTCATCTTTCCACCAGCAACAGACACTACAAAACCATGGGAGATATCATGCCGATATTTGTCCAGGCTCTCGTAAAATCCAAGAAACTTCACCACCCTTACATCAAGGTTAAGTTCTTCTTTTGCAGAACGTTTTACAGTATCGGTTATTTTTTCATTTTTATGTACCATGCTTCCAGGCAAATGCCAGTATCCCTTGTAGGGATCCATAGTACGCTTTGTCAACAACACGGATTTTCCATCAAATATTACCAAATCGACGCATGAAAAAGCAAAGTATTTTCTAAAATTATCATATTCTTTTTTTGGGGCTATCCTTATTTTCTGATTTTTTGACTGCTTTTTCATGTGTTACAAATCAAGATATTCGTTAATTTGAAGTATTTTGATTTTTTGTCAGATATTGTAATTTGTTCGTAAAAGCTAAACCCCCATACATACAACCCCCAATTACGAATGTGATGATTTTTTCAGGATCACTCATTTTCTAGGGGGGTTTAACACTTGTTCGTAACTAATGCAGGCAAGTGCCAAAACATCCCCATCACCCAGCTAAAGGAGCCCAAACTATTTGCCGCCCGAACAAAAGCTAAACCCCAGTAAAAACAGAGTTTTTGGGGAAAAATTAGCAATAATTGTTTTATTTTTTGCTCTTTTTGACACAAGACTATGCCAGTAAACATCCCAAGTTATACACAAATTCTAAATTTTTTGCCCCAGTTTAGGTGCAAAAGGGTGGGTCTTTTTTGATAAAACTAGGCAGATTTTCTCAAATAAGCCACAGTGTATGCCAAGCCGCCACACATTACCCCAATGGCAAGAGTGGCAATAAACAGTCCGATTGGCGGAATAAACGCATCCATCACCGCAAAGTTTTGTTTTCCAATCTCACCTTCTGTAAATAACGCAAGTACACCGGATCCTGATAATCCTGCAAAGACCATCAACAATGTGGTGCCAGTTCCACCCACATTCATACCAATAAGATGTATCCATGCAAGAATCCTAGTTTTGCCAGCAAAACTTCGCTTTAGATTAATCTCCAAATGACTGTAAAATACGGCAGTTACTGCGATTGCAACAATTAGTATAAGATAAAACATCAGTCCCAAAAAGACCCATTTTGCAGGCCCTTCAAATGACAAGGACAGGAACTGAATCATGTTAACTTTACTAAAAACAACTTGGGCTCCAACCATACTTAGTGCCAATATTGTTACGATTCCGCCTTGTATGATTGCTGAAATTATGAACCGATTTCCCCAGGTGCTTTTGACGTCTTCCACACAGAATTTCATGAATTGGTTGAATAAAAAGTTCTACGTCAAACACAAAACCGTAAAATTTGATTTATGCTACGGGTGTTTTTTCCAGTATTTTTTTGGCTTCAACTATTTCTATTTCCACAGTTTCCAGTGGATCATCGACTTGGTTTCGTCTAATTGAGAAAAGTTTTGGTTTTTCAAAGTCTACCGTACAATCTGGGCACCCATATACCAAAACCCGGTGTTCGTTTGGTGCTTTGGGGTTCGAAAGACGTGGGTAATACACCAGTCTTGCTCCACAATCAACACAATATCTATTGGCCCTTTTAATTCTGGCCACTGTAAATCTCCTGCATTATCCATAATGTGCGATCAGATATTAGATCCAGACGGTCTAATAGAGTAAACCAAATGGTTGCATCGATCTATATTTCTAAATTCGAATTTAGAAATATTCAAAAATTAAACTGTCAAACCACCATACCATGAATCACAGATACAAAAACAAATGTTTCAAAACTCGAGTTTAGAAAGATTATGCGCCGCCCGTCAGACTTGAACTGACGACCCCCTGATTAACAGTCAGGCGCTCTACCACGCTGAGCTAGGGCGGCAACAGGTTTTGTCTTAGGCGTATGCGATTTAATCCTTACTAAGTTTGAAAATTTGAAAATTATTTTTCGATTCCTTTTACCTTGTAGAATTGATATATTCCATCAAGGAAAACTCGATGATCCTTGTTTTTGACTTTGGTGTTTGCTTGAATTTCGGCTGCGGTTTGTGTGACATGTTGCAGTACTGGTCCTGATATCACTACCTCATCTCCTTTTGAGGTGACTTTGGTTGTTCCATGGATTTTTGCAGTTCTTGGTGCACGTTCTCCTTGAAAGTTTTCAACCAAGACAAGCTTGTCTTTTGTTTTTACAGTGATTGGAAAGTGAGCATATACTATTTTCATTTTTATGGTATAGCCCTCGACTACTCCCTCACACAGGGTTCTGATGATTGAAAATGCAGTGTTTGCAATTGCATGGTATTTTTTTCTTGAACTTACAGCAGTAATTGTTACTTTGTTGTCTTTTACTTCCAGTCCGACTGGGATTTTCTTGAAGCTCTTGTACGTTTTACCCAATGGTCCTTCAACGTGCAGCATGTGTTTTTTGAGCACAAGCTTTACTTTTGGTGGAACGTCAAATACCGCTTGGAATATTTCTTCTTGTTTAGTAGACATAGCCAATCAAGAATCCTCCAATTCCCTTGTTTGCGGCATCATGGTGCGACATTACTCCCTGGTTTGTAGTTACAAGCATCATTCCTTTGTTATATGACGGCAGATATTGCTGTTCCCAGTCAACAAATTCGCCTTTTTTTACCTTGAATCTAGGAGTGATTGCGCCACATTTTGTGATGTGAGCTAATAGTTGAATTTTGAATTTTCCGCCTCTTTTGTCGTCAATGTGCTCAAATTCGCCAATGTAATTGTGCTTTTGCAGTGTCTTTAGTACCTCGATTCCAAGCTTTGATGTTGGCAAGATTATGCATTCACTCTTTCTTCTAGCCTCATTGTTATACAGTGTATTGAACAGGTTTGCTACAATGTTAGTCGCTGGCATTTATCTCACCTGTATTTTGCAAATCCCAAAGAATTTGCAACCTCCCTAAAGCATCGTCTGCAGATATTCAAGTCGTATTTTTGGATAACTGCTGTGTAATCGCCACATCGTTTGCACCAGCGCGAGCCTTTTCCGAACTTGTGCTCTTTTCTACCAGTGTACTTGTATGATCTATCTTTCATTATACAAATGCAACTCCAAATTCACGTGATAAAAATTCTTTCGCTTCATCACTGCTTATGCGATGATGTTTTCCAACACTTGCCTTGTGTCGGCTTCTGAATCTAATACTAAATCCAGGCCTGGTAAGAGTCACTGCCGCCTCTAGGCCCAAGATTCCAATTTGTGGATCATATTTTATTCCAGGAATGTCAATGTGTTCTCTAATTCCAAAAGAAACGTTACCAAAATCATCAAAGGATTTTCCGTTTAACTTTTTGCCCTTTGCTTCAATCAGTCTTTGCAATAGTTTTCCTGCATCGGCACCTCTAACAGTTACCGCTACACCTATTGGCTCGCCCTTTCTTACTCCCCAGTCTCTTTGGGTTCCCTTTGCGTCTCTTGCACAGGATTTTTTGCCAGAGATTGAATCTAGTGCTTTTTTTGCAGTCTCGATTGCATCGCCAGACTTACCAACACCCATGTTCAGGACAACTTTTTCTAGTCTAATTTTTTTCATTGCGCTATCTTTGTTTGCCATATAATCACGCTACTTGAACAACTGGCTCCTTTTTGCCTACAACCATGACCAGATTTGCTGGGATTTCGATTTCTCTTTGGCCAAATGAAAGCAGTGTACGTTTTGGAAGAACAAATGTGCCTTCCTTGATTTCTTTGACATCTGCTAACTGGCCTGTGTTAATTCCTTTAGTAACAATTACTTTTGCTCCTTTTTCTAGCTTCAAAACTTCTTTAATTTTTTGTTCTGGAACCTGCATGACACACGTGTCCCCTACTGAGACTTTTTCATCGGAAAGTAATGATCGTCCGTCATGGAATCCAATCTGGGTTTTTCCTTTTGTAATGTTTTGTTTGCTGGTAACTTTGACTAGTTTAACAGACTTTTCAGAACTTTTGATTTTCAATGGAATTAGAATATGACCCTTTCCTGGCACTAGTCGGTAAATATCAGGTACTCCTTCGAGCTCAACTACATCCATCAGTCCAATTCCATGGTGTAGTGATTTTCGTTCAACGCCGTCAACTTTGA
>JAHEXS010000109.1 GCA_023252015.1 Candidatus Nitrosotenuis sp.
TTAATGCGTGATAAGCGCCCATAATCACCATGGCCTGATTTTAATAAGGCGTCAATATCATCTGTAAAGAACTGGCCCATATGGTTCTGTCATAATGTTTTTACATAAATTAATTGTGTTATTTTTGATATGGTAACGTACAAATAATATTTCACAATAGGTATGAGAATGGCGCAAGATTCTGAGTATTTTCTCTTTAGTGTGACTGCCATCCACAGCCCAGAATCATGCCCGCTAAACAACAAAGAAAGTATGCAAATCTTTACGCAACTTGACTCAAAAGTAAAACAAAATCTGAAAAAATTTAACATAAAAAGACTAGCTGAGTTTTACGTCTCCGTCTTGGAGCATCAATGGACATTAATTTTTGAGGCAAAAAACGCTCATGATATTGAAAAATTATGCATTGAAATAGGAATATCAAAGCACAACACAATCAAAATTGTACCTCTCAACAAATTCGATACTGTGATCAAAAAACTCAAAAGTGAGAAAAAATAGGTACTTTAAAATTAATTCTAACTGGATGGAAAACGTAACATGACCATAACTTACGATGATTTTACAAAGCTGCAGATTCAGGTTGCAAAAATCATCTCCACTGAAAAAATTCCAGGTAAAACTAAGATCGTCAAAGGAATCATCGACCTTGGTGGCGAAACCCGTAGTTTGATAATTGGAGGTGCGCAATTTTTTACGTCAGAAGAATTGGTTGGAAAAACAGTAATTGCAATAACAAACCTTGAATCAAAGACTGTGGGTGGCGTTGAATCAAACGCAATGCTTCTTGCAGCAGATCATAATGAAAAGCCGTTCTGGCTCACCGTTGATGAATCTGTTCCGCTCGGTACGAAAATAAAATAACTACCCTATTCCGGGGGTTTCCTTTTTGCCTTCGATTGGCTGCTCGATAATTTTCTGCTCTAATTCATCTGTATTTATTTGAAGTTTCAAAAGTTTTTCAATTGTATTTATGATATTTTTTGCAGCCTTGTGTTGTGGTAATTCGGCGTCGTATATTTCGCCAAAAAGACCAACTCCGTTAATGTTTTTGTTTTTAGCGACTCCGAGGACAAGCCCATTAAACCACGTGATACTCTTTACATCCTCTCCAAGTAATTTGACATTGTGCATCTTTAGTAATTCCAACGATTCCTGATTATTGGCAACTCCGAATACTTCGTTCCCGTTTCCTTTTTGCATTGGTATGTATCCACCAGACGAGATTATGGTTTTGATGTTTCCCCACTTTTGTACCATCTCGATTACAAAATTCACCAAGTCAAAGACCGTGTTTGGCTCCTGAGGCTGGTTTTCTCCAGTGAAAATAACAAGTGAGTTTTTCTCATCGACCAATAGTTTGTATTCATCATACGGCAGTTCAACCAAGCCGTCTTTATGATTTACCCATGGTTTGTCTGTCAAAATGATCTTTGCCGCAATTCTTGCAGATATTTTTTTTGCAATGTGCTGTGTTACCAAACCACCCACCTTGCCCATATCTGGCAGTGACGAAATCAGAATTATGTCCTTAAGCTTAAAGTTTTCGATGATCTCTACTTGCATTTAGGTAAATACGATGTGGTTAGTATATGCACTTTACTTCTAAATTATGATGAAAAAGCCAAGTCTAATCGTAAATCATTAGACTTTTTTCTTCTAATAATGAGTGTAGGTTGTTTACGGATCTGTATACATCGGGTTCCTTCTTTGCTCCAGTACAGACAAGCTTTCCTGATGAGAAAAGCAAGATCACCGTCTTTGGGTCGAGCATCCTGTGAATTAATCCTGGAAACTGTTCTGGTTCATACATGCTTCTTGGTAGTGTTCTGGCTGCTTTTTCCAAGTGAATCTTGCCACCCAGATTAATCGATGCAACTATATTTTGAATATCAACCACTGCGTCTTTTTTCACTTTGATTCCGCCCTTTCTTAGCTTCTGAACAACTGATTTTACAGCACTTCTTGCCATTTCTTCTGATTTGGCACCAGTACACACCATCTTACCTGATGTGAAAATCAAAGTAGCGGTCTTTGGACTTTTTAGACGAAATACTAATCCTGGAAACTGATCTGGATGATATTCTACGTCTGGAAAATTACGAGTAATCTCATTTAGATCCATTTTTTGATCTACTGAAGCAGAAGCAACCACATTCTCAATACTTACTATTGGCTTTGTCTGCGGCATACGTTACCACTTGAATTGACTTGGCTATATAAAGAGCACTTTCTAATTGTTTACCTAGCAGACAATTTCTTTGAAATTTTGATGATGACTCGTTCCATTATACAAATCATTTAATTTGGTAAAATAGATTGTTTGATTGAATTGAATTTTACTGACATTAATCCTGACAAGTTGTTTAGCTCAACGGATAACTCCAATCCAATAATGTGGCTTGTATGGATAGTTCCAATTGTAGTTTTCATGTTTTATGGACAGCGAATTCAGCTTCAGATTACATCTGGGGAAATCAACAAAAGTATTGAAAAACTTGTAAAATACAAAGAAGACTCAAAAAAAGAACTGCTTGAATATATTGAAAAAAATCTAAAGGCGACCCCTGATGCTGCAAAGAAAGTGGATAGATTCTTGGAATATTTTACTATAATGCCAGTTGACTTTGATCCAAACGGAATAATTCCAAAGATAAAACATCTCCTAAGATCGCGAGAAGACTATACTCGACAACAAGTAAAGTCGCTTTCCGCAAACATGGATTTGCTTGAAGTTAGTAAAGTACAAAACCTGCTTGAAGTTGCAACCTCGCTTTATCTTTTACATAAATTAGTCCGACATCTCTTCCTTACAGCAAAAAAACAGAACAATTTTCCGCTAATCCTACCACTCCAAATGATGATGCCGTTTATAATGGAACAGGCAGGTGCACTCAGAGATGCAGTATCTGCATTAAAACAAGGACAGCCAATTGGAGATGGAATCGGGCCTATGGTAGTTGGAAAAATGATGCTTGGAACAGAGAAAAAAACAATTACCTTTGAAACAGTGTGCTCAGAAAAAGAATTTGAACAACGAAAATTGTATCTATTAAAGGCAGAAGGCCCAATTGCGACCGTTGGAAGACCCGGAGACGCTGTGGAAATTCTGGTTTTAGAAAATAAGCCAAACATCATTGTGATGATTGACGCTGCATTGAAGCTTGAGGGCGAAGATTCTGGCTCTGTAGCGCAAGGGTTTGGAGCTGCAATTGGAGGAATAGGAACAGATAGATTCCAAATAGAAGAAATTGCAACAAAAAATAACATTCCAATTTATTCTGTTGTGATAAAACAATCAATCAAAGAAGCGATAACACTAATGACAAAACAAATAGCCGACAAAGCAGAAGATGTAGAATCTCAGGTATGTCAAATTGTACTTGAAAACACCAAACCCAATCAAAGTGCTTTGATTGTAGGTGTAGGAAATACATTGGGGGTACCGCAATGATCTTTTCAAAAAAAGAAAAACAACTCGTTGCATACACTATAGAAAAATGCCCATTATGCAAAAAGGAATCAAAAAGAGAATTTAAACAAGGTGATTGTCTTTTTGTCGAATCATCAAAATGTGTTTCCTGTAATATTACAATGAATATCGCGAAAATTTTTGGCGAGCCTATAGAGTAGTTACTATTGCGCCTGTGGGCGTTGGGATGAATGTGTGCTCTGCCTGCGCAACACGTTGTTCGTTTGCCTCAATTAATACTGGATATGCACGTACTACCTTATTTTTGACAAGCTCATCAAGCAGCGGCCTTACTTCTTTTTCATCCAATTCCTTTGTAATCCATCTGAGTGCAAATGGAAGCATGTTGAAGTTTTCCCAGATGTGATCAAGCAATTTGTTTGCCTTTTCATTTTTAGTTTTCTTCCTTGATACCAGACCGAAGATGTTTCTTATCTTGCCTTCTCTAACGAAGCCTAAACCCTTTGACGTTGTGACAAAAGGCTCACAGGCATACGTCTCTTTTACCGAGAGAGAGAATGAGCCAATTGACCAAATATTTGGAATGGATTTTCCAGCATGAATGGTGTATTGCTCAAGTGAATGCCCACTAAGATTCGCAATTGGAATAAGCCCATTTTGTTTTACTGTTTTTTCAATCATCCTTCCAATATCACTTGACTTTACTCCCTCTTTCACCATTGACATTACGTTTCTCAGAGATTCTTCTGCAGTTTTTACTAATATGTCAAATTCTGAATCATAGGAAATACTTACTGCAGTATCTGCTATGAATCCGTTTATCTGTACTCCGAGATCAATCTTGATAAGGTCTGTGTCTGTTAGAACTTTTGGATCATTTGGTTCTGCAGTATAATGCGCGGCAATCTCATTTAGACTTGTATTTACCGGAAAAGCACATTTCCCACCACGGGCTCTAATGTCATTTTCTACGGTCTCACA
>JAHEXS010000110.1 GCA_023252015.1 Candidatus Nitrosotenuis sp.
GCTGGAGCTTGTTGTTTTCAACTTCCATGAACGCCTTTTGCATTCCAAGCATTAGCGGTATGCTAGGACCGTAGATGTCGGCATCAAGCAGGCCAACTTTTGCGCCAGACTGTGCAAGTGCAAGTGCAAGGTTTAGTGAAACGGTGGATTTTCCAACTCCTCCTTTTCCGCTTGCAACGCCAATTATGTTTTTTACAGTGGACATTGCTTCAGCTGCATCAAGTGCGCGGCCTTCCATTACTTTTGCAGTTACACTAAGATCAAACTTTTTAATTTCAGAAATTTCTTGAATTGCGTTTCGCACATCCTGTTCTATTTGATCATTGAACGGACATGCCGGAGTGGTTAGCTCTAGTGTGAATTTCAGATTACCTTCGTTTAATTCCAAATCTTTAATCATGCCCATTGATACGATGTCTTTTTTCAAATCAGGATCAATTACAGTTGCAAGTTTTGTTAGCACTTGGTCTACGCCAACCATGCAAAAAATCCCCTTTTACAATATTTAAAGATAGGTTGCTACACAAAACGGCGAAATTTACAAAAATATTACAGATTAGGTATACCTAAGCAGAAATTCTTAAGGGTAAATCAAAAACTGAATTTTGATTAGACAGATCAATATACGTTGCAAAAGGTTATGAAACAATCTGGCACTTTTGTGTAAGAAATGCAGAAATTTGCCCAAAGATTCATAAATTCAGGTTTAGGAGTTTTGTACAGTTGTTTTCTATATCTACCCTAGAGGATGTTGTAAGAATTCCACCAAGTATGTTTGGTGCCTCACTAAAGAAGGCAGGAATTAGCATTCTCAAGGAAAAATACGAAAGTATGATCAATGCAGAACTAGGATACATCATCATGATTTTAGAGGCCAAAGTAGACGA
The DNA here is from genome assembly GCA_023252015.1 of Candidatus Nitrosotenuis sp. Classification (GTDB taxonomy): domain Archaea; phylum Thermoproteota; class Nitrososphaeria; order Nitrososphaerales; family Nitrosopumilaceae; genus Nitrosotenuis. The sequence continues at coordinate 888 of JAHEXS010000110.1, forward strand.
GATGGGAAAAATGATTGCCGGCGACGGCGGAACATACCACCGAGTCGAATTTGAGGCACTTACATTTACCCCAAAACTTCAGGAAATTGTTTTGGGTGAAATTGTCGATATTACAGACTTTGGAGCATTTGTAAGAATAGGTCCAACTGACGCATTGTTGCATTTATCCCAGGTAATGGACGATTATTTGCAAAGCGATGTAAAATCCGGAATGATAATTGCAAAGCAGAGCAACCGCACACTAAAGGTCGGCTCTACAATTCGCTCAAGAATTACTGCAGTATCCCTAGGAAAAGCAGCAACGATGGGCAAAATTGGAATTACATGCAGGCAGCCATTCTTGGGTGCAGAGGAATGGATTGCAGAGGAAATTAAAAAATCAGGAAAAGAAGGCAGCAGCACTAGCGATAAAAAAGAAGTAAAAGAAGTCAAGGTAGAGAAAAAAGAAAAAAAGGAGAAATAAGAAATGGTACGAGAGATGGCATGCAGAAAGTGCAAGCATGTTTTTGTTGGAAAGGTTTGTCCATTATGCAAGTCATCTGATTTGACACCAGACTGGACAGGCGTTGTCTTAGTATCAGACCCTGAAAACTCCCACGTCGCAAAGACTTTGGGAATTACTCAGAAAGGAAAGTTTGCCTTAAAGGTAACGTAGGTTTGGGCTTTAGTCCAAAAAAAGAACTAGCTAGATTTTTGCAAGAAGACATTGGAAGTGGTGATGTCACATCAGACATAATAACAAATAGGAAAATTGTTGCAAAAATAATTACGCGCCAAGTGTGCGTTATCGCAGGAGTACGATTTGCAAAAGAAATTTTTGCAATGAGCGGATGTAAAGTAAAAATTCTAAGAAAGGACGGCACATATGCAAAACCAAATCAAGGAATAATGGAAATTTCAGGACCAGCAAGGTCAATTCTCAGATGCGAAAGAACTGCACTGAACTTGCTTTCAAGAATGAGTGGGATTGCCACTGCCACAAACGAGCTGGTAAAAATTGTAAAAAGCACCAGTCCGAAAACAGACGTGTATTCCACAAGAAAGACTGCGCCAGGACTACGATTCTTTGACAAAGAGGCAGTAATGATTGGCGGAGGAAAGAAACATCGAGTGACACTTTCAGACATGATAATGATCAAGGACAATCACATTGCCGCAGAAGGCTCGATAATTGAGCTAATTAGACTTGCAAAGAAAAAATCAAACACGTTTGAGGTGGAGGTCGACACTCAATCGGACGCAATCATGGCCGCAAGCCTTGGGGTTCCAATAATAATGCTAGATAACTTTACGCCGCAAAGAATCTTAAGCACCATATTCGCCCTAAGAAAACTCGGGCTTCGAGACAAGGTAAGGCTTGAGGCATCTGGTGGAATAAATACGAAAAACATACGCAAATTTGCAAAAACCAAAGTAGATATGATTTCAATTGGAAGCATCACAAATTCTGCAAAAGCAATTGACTTTAGTCTAGAAGTTTGATTTGTCATCACATTGATGGCAGCAAATATCTAGTCCCATAAGACTGACCATTTTTGTTAAACGTGAAAAACTTAGCTTATCGCAAGCATTCGATCTATTGCAAGCCTTGCCTTGTCCGCTATGTTTTTCTGGACTCTTACTTCGTACTTGTCTTCCAGCAAAGATGCATAGACTTTGTCAAGTGTTATCATTTTCATGTACTGACATACAGCATTATCGGATGCTGGGACAAATGTCTTGTTAGGGTTTTGCTGCTTCATTCGGTACAGGATTCCAGTCTCGGTTGCAACGACAAACTGCTTTGCACTGGATTGTTTTGCATAGTTCATCATTCCCTCAGTTGAAAGAATTTGGACCTGCCTGTTTTTGTAGTCACCCACTGCCACATCATACATTATTTGTGATGTGCAGCTGCATTCTGGATGAACCAATAGTTCTGAATTTACCAGCGCATCTAATTTTTTGTGAATGTCTTCGGATCGAATTCCAGCATGGACGTGGCACTCGCCTGCCCAGATGTACATGTTTTTTCTTCCAGTCACTTTAGCAACATAAGAGCCCAAAAACATGTCAGGCAAAAACAAGACCTCTCTATTTTCAGGAATTGCCTTTACCACGTTTACGGCATTTGATGAGGTGCAACAGTAATCAAGTTCTGATTTTATTTCAGCGGTGGTATTGACGTATCCTACCGCTATTGCATCTGGATGTTCTTTTTTCCAGCTTCGCAATTGATCAGCAGTAATTGAATCGGAAAGCGAGCATCCTGCCGCTAAATCTGGGATTAGCACCTTTTTGTCAGGACAAATGATTGCAGCAGTTTCCGCCATAAAGTGAACACCGCAAAATAGAATTGTCTTGTGCGGTGTCTTTGCAGCCTGCCTTGCCAAACTAAGTGAATCACCAACAAAGTCTGCTACATCTTGGATTGCCGGAAGCTGGTAATTATGGGCCAAAATGACCACGTCCTTTTCCTGCTTTAGTTTCAAGATTTGCTCATGTAACATATGATCATAATTGAGTCCCAATATTCATTTAAAGAATAAGATCAGAGTTGTATTTTTCTAAAATCTAGACAATTACGGCAATTTTTGCCAACATCATGTGCCTATTCGTATATCGTCCGAGCATATTCCCCTGAGACATTCTATTGCGGACAGTATTGCAAGCCTACTTGTTTTTGGGTTGTTTTGGTCAGGTACGTTTTCTACAGTTATGGTAATTTTGCCAAACTTTCCTTTTGCCTCAATATGGTGGGTGTTTTTGTCAGTGTTTGGGTCGGCAACTATTCTTACCTTAGTTTTTTCACTGCCAAGTCCTGCAAGACTTAACAGCGCTGCGACGTTTATGTTTGCAGGAAACAGTCCTACTGCCTCTTTTGCATTTCCATCAAATATTGTAACTGGGTTTTTTATTCCATCAATGTCTATTTTGTTTGTCTCAAAAAATTTTGCCCCCTTGAGGGATTTTGGATTTTTTGTAGTGGTTATAGAAATGGAGTCAATTTCGTTTTTTACAGACTTTATTGCATCCAGCCCTGCAATTGCACCAGATGGAAGATAGATGTTTTTCTTAAATTCCAAACACGCCTCAAGTAGTACGTCGAGTACCGATTCATCAAGCAGTGCGCCTACACTCATAATCATCAGGTCTCTTTTATTTTGCAGAATGCTTAGCGCGTGATTCTTAACGGCATCCTGGGACGCCGCCTCCACTACAATATCTACAGGGTTTGAAGAAAGCATGTGGGAGTTTTCAACTATTGCCGGTTTTTTTACCAGTTTTGATGCAAGTGCCTCTGATTTGTTTTTGTCAAAATCATAAATGTGAGTCAGTTGGGCGTTGATTTTTCCAGAATCTATCGCCATGGCAATTTCCGTTCCAATTGCGCCGCACCCCAAGAGCCCTATTTTTTTCAACAGTTATGAATGATTTATTGTCCTAAATGAATTATTGGCACTACATATAATGCGAAGACATAACTAGCCTAGTTTTTCACTCTATTCCATGCCGCTACGAAAAACAGGAAAACATCA
>JAHEXS010000111.1 GCA_023252015.1 Candidatus Nitrosotenuis sp.
GGAGGAAGTAGATACGGCAGCAAGTCAGACGAGGGAAGTGGGGGAGACAAACCAAGAAGTTATGGTAGTAGCGATAAACCAAGAAGTTATGGTAGTAGCGATAAACCAAGAAGTTATGGCGCAAGTAGGAATTATGGCGACAAGTCAGACGAGGGAAGAGGGGGAGACAAGAACAATAGAGGTCAGATGCATCATTCGCCAAAAGGTTCTGCGCACAGGAGACGCTGGTAATCTTTTTAAAAGTCAATTGAGATGTAGAGATTAAATGCATATTGGTTTTGTTTTATTAAACTGCGATTTAGGCGCAGAAGAATATTTGCTTGATGAAATCAAACACATACCAGAAGTAGAAAATGCATACATTACTTTCGGGGCGTATGACGTGATAATTGAGATACATGCCAAGTCGCAAGACGAATTTGACAAAACAGTATCAAATAAGATAAGACGTCTAGCTCGAGTCATGAGTACCATGACGCTTAAGGTAATCACTCCCGAAGAATAATTATACAAGAATTCCATACAGGAATCACACTTGGAAAAAATAGAGTATACCGGAACTGTCTGGGCAATAAATCACAACAACCCCGAACCACTAGTTGAACATTGCATAAAGAAGCTTCAGGAGTACGGTATCAAAAAAGAAGATATCCAGCTTACAGATGCTCCAGAGAACGTAAAGGTTGGCGCCATAGTAGTTGAGATCTGGCCATATCACCTAGACATTGCAAGAGTCAGAACCATAAGAAACGAGTCATTCATCAGTGGTTCAGTAATGCAAATTGAGCTAAAAGCAGATGAAGAAGGAACTTACATAGACTAGAGAAAAAATAAAAAATCAGGTTAACTTACTGTTACTTTGCCCGTCATCCAAGGATGAACCATGCAGAAGTAATCATAAGTTCCTGCTTTATCGAATTTGTATGAGAATGTTTTCCCTGCATTGACCATACCGCTATCAAAGATTCCGTCAGACGTTGCATCTTTTCCACTTGTTGCATAATGTGCAGCAGTGTCAACATTCTTCCAAGTTATTGTTGTACCTACTTTGATTTGTACATCACTTTGGACATAGCATTTATCAGCACAGCTTGTGTTTGAGCCCGCACCTTTTGCCATCTCGACAGTGACATTGTCAGACGCCATTGCCTTACCAGTTGCAGAATCTTTCTTTGTCTCAACTTTGGCTTTTGTCTCGGTCTTTTTTGCTTCGACTTTGGCTTTTGTCTCGGTCTTTTTTGCTTCGACTTTGGCTTTTGTCTCGGTCTTTTTTGCTTCGACTTTGGCTTTTGTCTCGGTCTTTTTGGTCATGGAAGCATCTTTCATTCCATAATCTGCAGCATATACAGACTGCATCATAGAGGTGCTAACTACACCTGCTAACAATGCAAAAACTGCAATACTTGCAAGTAATTTTGTGTTCATGATTGATCACAAGCCTCGAGTCAGAATATATTAAGATTAGGTAGCTTAGTTCAGGTTCCAGATACAAATAGAAAATTATTGATGATTGTAATTGATTTTGATAATCATTTTAGTTTTGTTTAATTTTTGGCAAAATTAGCAAAAAGCAAAATCAGAATTTGTTTCTTACAATGATTTTCTATACAGATATTCTATCGAATGATAATCAGGCGTGCGGTTTTCGCACATGTTTTTGCAATTAATTAATATCGTGCATTTTAAACCACAGGAATAATTGAAGCCAAAGAAAAAAGACAACAAAGTCACGTATGTGGCAATTGGAGTGGGAATACTAGTTGTTGCTTTGGCAATCTTTTATACATATTCAACAGACCAAGCAGTAAACAGAGGCACTGCATTTGGCAATAGCCTGAAAAACATTCAAGACGACCTAAAGCAAACACAGACAGAATTTTACTCAAAAAAGAAAATGCTTGATGAAAACAGCATTACAAAAGAAGAATTTCTAAAATACACAGACACGCACATCCAAAATATTGAAAACGTGCTAAAAAAATATGACGAGTTGTTGCCACCCCAGTCTTTTGCAGCATCACTAAAACTCTTCAAGTTATCCACGCAAAAGCAGCTTGAGAGCGACAAGCTCCTAATAGAATGGATTAGGACAAACGACACGTCAAGCAAGATCAGATCAGACCTCATTCTTCAAGAATCATTTGAAAACGAAATAGCTGCGCTTGATTCGTTTAACAAGGCAAAAAACGGCGCAAATTAAAGCAGCCCCCTTTGGTGAAGCAGATCAAGTGTTGGCTGGATTATTCCAAGGATTGAGTTTTTTTCGAGTGACGTCATGTCTTTGAACTTTATTGGAAAGGTAAGACTCAGCATGTCCTGGTCGGTGTGAGATATTCTAATCGTGTGGTGCATTTGGTTTTGCAATAAAAAGTCCTTCCACAGTCCAAGTCGCAAAGAGACATCAGACAGATGACTTTCCACATACATGATATCCATGTCTTCTTCTTTAGAGTCAAATATGCCAAACTTTACCATCGGCACGGTAAGGTATCCCCCCTGAACCTTGTCGTGGTTTTTGTGCATCTGCTCTATCACCTCGTCTGCTTTGTCTTCTGGAAAGATGTCTCCGTAATCTGGAACAAAATATCCCGCTATCTTATGATCCTTGTCAAAAATTCGAAAAAAGTCTCCCTCCAGATCTAGCTTCCACATGTAATGCTAAACTTTCCATCAACTATTATAAATCATAAATTTAAGATATAACAAGTGACAATTACAAAATACACAAAAGACTTTATTGATAATTTGGTGGATTACTATATCAGCGAGGCCTCATCATACAGGCAAATTGCAGAGGCCTACGCGCCTGAGATAAATTCAGTGTCAGATGCAGCCTTTGGCATAATTGCAGGGTGCGTGTATTCGGCATTCTTGAGATCATACGAAACTGAGAACAAGACAGTTGATCTAGAAGACATTCAGGAATTCAACAAGATTCTCAAAGAAAAGGCACCCCTGATAAAAAAGGCATTACTAGAATAACCAGAAGAGAATAAATGCAAACAAAAACGACATCATTTGATGTCTGAAACTACACGGTACAGAGTGCAACAAATCATTGACAGCGGACAGATAATCCAATTGTCATTGGCAGAGGACGTCCAGACAGAATCAATATCGCAAAAACAGCTTATCATGGATTCTGTTGCAAAAAACCTGGATCCAGAGCTTAGAGAACAGGTGCAACCATTGCTTGAGGCAATACTGCAGGGACAGCCAACAATTAAGATAAAGAGCTATGAGCAGGCCACAATATCAATTACAGTTCCAAGAATAAGATATGAGCGAATGGGAAGGCCTCAAGTTGGCGAAATTTTAGAAGTAAACATGTTCAGATCAAAGTAGTTTTTCTATCTCGGATTCGCTTTCAAGAGGCAAAGAACACGCAAAGTTTTTGCACACAAAGACAACTGTCTTTTCTGAATTGAATTCCTTTCCTGCAAAGAACGGATATTTTGCCAGACTTTTCAGCTGAGCAGAATCAGATAATGTAACTAGGATTGCATCTGGCAGAAATCTTTTGCTCAGCAGATTCAGCAGGGTTTTGTTTTTGGTGTTCAGCACGGTGATTTCTGTTGGGTTTTGCAAATAAAGATAGATTGAGTTCAAGAGATAGCCAAATCCAAACGGGTTTTCTGCAGCCATTATGGAAAACGACTCCATTGTTTTTAGCGAAATGCCTAGGAATTTTTTTTCCTGTGTTAGATGGTAAAGTCTCAGAAGCGAATTTGCGGCAACCGAATTTCCAGAAGGCATGGAAAGATCATAGTTGTTTTTTGGCCGAATGATTAGCTTTTCGTGGTCGTCTGCAGTAAAGTAAAAGCTGTTGTTCTGAGGATCCCAAAAGTGATCAACTAGATAATTTGCCAGATTTACTGCAAGATCCAGATACTTGGATTTGGGATTAGCCTCAAAGACATCAAGTATGGCATTTATGAAATAAGAATAATCCTCAAGGTAACCCCTTAGCTTTGCCTGTCCATTTTTGTATGTGCGCAACAGATGGCCATCAGAGATGAGGTTTTTTTCTATAAACGCGATGCATTTTTCTGCAGCCTCTAGGTATGACACATCATCAGATACCCGATAGCCTCTAGCAAATGCAGAAATCATAAGCGCGTTCCATGAGGTCAGCACCTTGTCATCAAGGCCGGGACGAATTCTGTGTGAGCGAGATTCAAGTAATATTCCAGAAGAGTCTGAAATTATTTTTTTGACCTTGTCTTCAGGCATGCCAAAATGAAACGCAACAGTTGATGTGCTAATGTTGTTGTTCAGTATGGTGTGGCCCTCAAAGTTTCCGCCATCTGTCACATCATAGTACAAGCAGAATGCGTCTGCGTCTTTTCCAAGTATTTCCTGAATTTCTTTTTTCTTC
>JAHEXS010000112.1 GCA_023252015.1 Candidatus Nitrosotenuis sp.
TTTTTGATACCACTATTCTCCCTTTTGATGGAAGTTTTCCAATTCGTACTTCGCTTACACCAAACCTTTTTACAAATGAAATCATTTTTGGCGGCACATCTTCAACTATGAGACGTACATCCCCGCCTACCTTTTGTGCAAATTTGATCTTTTCAGGAATTCTTGAATGATACAGTCTTGATACGTCTGTTAGGGTAGTGACAAGATATAGTGTACCTGTGTTATTTTCTAAAATTCTTTCAATTTGTGAACTAATGTTTTCTATGCCCTGTATGATGCGAAATGTCGGAACGTTTGTTCTGTTGTCTGTGCTAGTGACTTTTTTTATTTTTTCAATGATTTGTTTTCCTTCTTTTTTTATTTTGGTTAGTTCTTCCTCTTTTCTCCTTAGCGTGAGTGATAAAATTTCATCAGGATCTGTCGCAATGCAAAGTTTTGGTGACGAAAAAGAAATTGAAACTATTCCGTCGTTTGACAGCTTATCAATAGTGCGATAAGTCTTTGCTCTATCGATGTTGATTTCTTTTGATAGCGCGCTTGCCGTAATTGGACCTGTTCGTAAAAGATTCAAATAAATTCGCGTTTCAAGTTCGTCAAGACTTAGAATTGAAGAAAGCTCATATGCCAAATCCGCATGGTGCGGGTTGTATGTTTTTGTAAGCAGGATGTCTTCATTATCCAGACTTGTTTCTTTCATGGATCTAATGGAATCGTTGTGTATTAACGATATTCTTTGTTTTTTTTGAACAGACATTTTTAACATCTATCCACATCAGATATGATTAATTAAGAAAAAGATGGAATCTGACGACGAATTTAATAGTTAGTGAGCGAAACTCTAGTTTTAGGTCACGTTAAACGCGATTACTGCGATCACGACCATCACAATGACATGTTTTATTCCTGAAACATATGAGCCTGATCCAACCTTGCCTGCCGCAAGGCCGCCAAAAATCGATTCTATTATTGCCATGTTGAATAAAATGGAGTCAAGTTCGTCTATTTTTACGCCTGAAAGTGCGGCAAAAATATTTGCAGACGTTGAAATGTTGTTTTGCTGCAAAAGATGCTTTACTGATTCTATCTGAGTAAAAAATTGGGTTGAGAGGATTACAGTTATCGCAATAAAGACTGCATATGCGATGTAAATGGTATACGTGTATGGTTGAAGTGCAGACTTTCGCTCCTTCTCAAGATTCCTAATCTCGCTTACGTGTTTCTGTATGGTGTCGAGGTTTTCCGATATGTTTCCCCCGTTTTTGTATGCTATCTCAAGTAGTGTGATGACTCTTTTTGCCATGCGAGTTCCTGCTTTTTTTGCAAAGTTCACAAAAGCTTCGTTTATTGGCATGCCCCAGCTGATGTTTGCCTTGAGATTATTTAGTAGGGGACCGAGTGCTCCCATGTTGCGTTCCGGTGTAACTTGAATTGCCTGAATAAGATTTGAGCCGCTCTGAATCGAACTTACCAGTGAAAGCAAAAATAGTGGCAAGTGCCTGTCGATGCTCTCTCTTCTTTGAACCTCTTTTAGGTGTAGCAAAGTAAGTGGGATAACTCCTGCTAATACTCCGAAAATTATTCCGATATCTCTAGTCATCGACTGAACTACGTTTGAAAGATAAAAGCTGAACAAAATGACAAACGTACTTGCAACTGCAGAGATTACTGTTACCTTGAACTTTTCAGTTTTTAGTAAAGGAATTGTAGGAATTTGTACCTCTGATCCTAATGCTGTTTTTGCCATGTTTACCTCTTTGGCACCATGGAGTTCATCATAATCAGCAAAACAATTCCAAACAATGGAACGACGACGTATGTTAGCATATTCATGAGTGTGATGAGATCAAACCCACCTAGATTTGGGTTCATTATTGCCATTATGGATAGCATGATTATTGCCATTAATGGAAACACGATTAGCAAAATGGTGTACATTTCTGCCAAAACTCCTAGCGACTCTGTTGATCTTTTTATGTTGATCTTTTTTTCCTCCAGATGAACTTTGGCAGTTGCAAGAAAATACTCTCTCAGGTTTCCACCGGCGTTGAACGTGATTATTGCCCCTTCCAGCAGTTCAGAATACGAGCCCTTTGGGGCTCGTTTTATGAGGTCGTTTACCGCCGTAATGACATCCATTCCTAAAATCTCTATATTTCGTGTCACAAATTTAGCGTCCTTTACTATTTCTTCTGTGGATTCTTCCTTGGAAATCGCCTTGAATATTCCCTCAAGTGATAAACCGCTTGCACACAATGTGGCCATGTATCCGATGTAGTGCGGAATCTCATCGGATAACTTTGTAGCTCGTGTTTTGGAATTAAGTACTGGCACCGCTTGCATTCCAAAAAAAGTCATAATCGATAATCCAAGTGATGAAACAAGACTTAGAATCACAGTTGAGATTAGTTCCACATTAAACAATGTCAAAGCAACAAATGTTCCAACTAGGCCAATAACTGCAGTAATGATGCTTGCAAAAACCATGCTTGCTACAAAGACTTCGTAAGGCATGGGCATCATTGCTTGCTTGATGTTTTCTCGAAGTTTTGGCAACCTTGGATACAAAAAGTCAAGGCGTTTGTTCAGTAAGCGATAGCTATACACCTGAAATCCTGACGCCTGGTGTTTGTGCGCATCATTGTTTTTTGTTTTCAGCAAATCTGATCACTCTTCAATCATTAGTCTTTTCTTTTCGTAAAACCTATCTGAATTTGAATAGAATTCCAGAACATTTTTCATCACGTCTTTGTGGCTTCGGATGTTGTTTTGTGTGAGCCACTCTAAAGCTGCTTTTCTTTTTTTGATTTCATACATGATGTGATCCTCATCAATTCCAGTTCTTTCCTTGATTTTGTTAATTACAACACTGTTGCCTAAAAATTCATGTGTATCCTCTTTTGGATTCCATTTGAAAATTTCATGCGTCTTTATCTGCTGCGTCTTTTCATCCAATCCAACAATTTCGGAAATCTGAATAATTCTTCGAACCGATTTGTCGTTTATTCGTAACTTTAGCTGGAGCGTAATTATGTCCAAAGTGTTTGCAATGAGAGTCTTTGGAACATCCATTGGAGATGAAATGAGTCTTGTTAATGTGGCATCTATAGAGTCTGCATGAATTGATGAAAACCCACCATGTCCTGTGGCCATTGCCTGAAATAGAGTGTATGCTTCTCTTCCTCTTGTTTCTCCAACTATGATGATGTCTGGTCTTTGTCGTAGTGCCGCTCTTAGTAGATCAAACTGAGTGATTTCGCCCATTTGGCCGTCGGTAAAGTTTTGGCGTGAAACTGCAGGAATCCAGTTTTCGTGGAGTAGATTTAGTTCATGCGTATCTTCGATGCTTACTATTTTTTGTCCTGGCCTGATAAATGACGAAAGTGAGTTTAGTAGTGTGGTTTTGCCGCTTGCGGTTCCGCCCCCAACAAGCATCGTGGAATTGTTTTCTGCGGCATACCATAGGTATGCTGCCTCGTACACTGAAATTGTTCGAAATTTGATTAGGTCAATTATTGTGATCGGGTCTGCTCGAAACCGCCTTATGGTAAACGTGCTTCCACGTCTTGTTATCTCGCTCCCCAATGTGAGGTTTATTCTGCTTCCGTCAGGAAGCGAAGCATCTACAATCGGGTTTGCAAGTGATGCATGCTTTCCTCCAACATATGACATCTTTTGGACAAAGTTGTTCAATTCATCCTCATTTTCATAGGCAATGTTTGTTGGAACCGACTCAAATTCCCTATGCCATATGTATAACGGAATGTTTGTTCCATCACAACTGATCTCCTCAATCATGTGATCGCGCATGAGAGGTTCTATTTTTCCAAGATAGACAAAGTCACGTACTGCAAAATATGTTATCTTTGTGAGATTTCTTGTTGGAATTTCAATATTGTATTTTTTAATTAGGTAAAAAATTTTGTTTTTTAGTTCTGTTGCAGCCTCTTTTTTTGTCTTGATGTTGTTAAGCGAAATATCTAGTTCTGAGACAAGGAGTTTTTTTATTACTCTGAAATTTATCTCGTCATGTTTGCTCATCTGTGGTTCTATGATCACATATCTTAGACCGTTTTTTGATGTTGGATCCTTTATCAATCCTGCATAGATTTCTGCGTCTTCAAAGTCAATCTTGTTTAGTGTTTTGAATTTTGGCATGATGTTGCTATCAACATTTATGGAATCGACATTATCGTGTCTGAAATTTACCATCTTTGTATAGTCTACCTCCGGTAACGCCCCCTGCTTTGACTCTGTCTTTTCTGCACTAGGAATTTTATCTACGATGTATTTTGCAAAGTTTAAAGGATTACTTTTTCTTATTCGAATAAAATAATTGCTCTTTGGCAAGTTGGTT
>JAHEXS010000113.1 GCA_023252015.1 Candidatus Nitrosotenuis sp.
TCCATCGCTGCTTTCTGCAACGCGAAAATTCTCTCTACTTTCATTCTGTGTATGAGAGAAGATGAAAGTGCCGCCATTCCTGCAACTCGAAGGTCTTTTTTGTCAGCCTTTTTTAAAATGTGAATTAGAATCTCTAAAATCTGGATAATGTTAATCTCCCAGACATCCTTTTTTGCTATGGTGTTTGGGTTAAACAGAACACTTACCGGAGCTTGAGAAATATTTTCTGCCTGGTTCTCACTCATAACTAAAACATGTGTTTTGTTTAATAATACTGTGAGGCTCTATTTTTTTGCCCTTGCCGGTCAACTCTTATATTGTTATTAGTGCTGTCGATCCATAATGAAGGCTGCCCAAATCATATCTCCACAACAACCGTTAGAAATGATGGAAATAGAAACTCCAAAACCGAAAGACGTTGAGGTTGTAATAAAAGTAAAGGCCACCGGCGTTTGCCATAGTGACTTGCACCTTTGGGAAGGAGGATATGATACCGGTGACGGTTTTATGAAAGTGACTGATAGGGGAGTCAAATTTCCAGTTACGCCAGGCCATGAAATTGTAGGCACTGTATCTGAAATTGGAAGCGCAGTCCAAGGAATAAGCGTAGGGGACAATGTCTTGGTATATCCTTGGATTGGATGTGGGATTTGTTCTGCATGTAGGGTGGGAAATGACAATATTTGCGATACCCCACGTTCTTTGGGTGTATTTCAAAATGGTGGATATGCGGAATACGTACTAGTTCCTCATTTCAAGTTTTTAGCTAAAATAAATGGCATTGATCTTGATGCTGCTACCTCTCTTGCATGCTCCGGCCTTACCGCTTATACCGCAATTAAAAAATCAAACGCCAACTCGCAGCACAACATGGTAATCTTTGGAGCTGGTGGATTGGGACTGATGGGCGTACAGATTGCAAGAGCAATCACAAACGCCAACATAATCTGTGTAGATATCGATGATACAAAACTCACTCTTGCTAAGGAATTGGGTGCCGACAACGTTGTAAATTCTAAAGACCCAGATGCGGCACAAAAAATCATTTCATTTTGCAATGGTAAGGGCGCTGACTGTGTAATTGATTTTGTGAATGCGCCACCAACTGTAAAAATGGGACTGACTATTTTGCGAAAACGAGGAAACATGATTCTTGTGGGCCTTTTTGGTGGTTCGATTGACTTGTCGCTTGTTACAATTCCATTAAAGGCAATTACAATTCAGGGTGCGTACACTGGAAACTATAATGATATGCTGGAACTAATTGGACTGGCAAAACGAGGTGTGATAAATCCGACCATTTCAAAGAGATACTCACTTTCAGATGCAAATACCGCACTAGAAGACCTAAAGGCAAGGAAAATAACCGGCAGGGCAGTTATCAATCCTTGAAGCCATCCAATAAATAATAACCTTTCAAAAGAAATGAAAAAAATAGAAGCGATTATCCGTTCTCAAAATTTCTCGACACTAAAGGAGTGTCTTTCCAAAGTAGGCCAGTATATTATTGCAAAACATGACATATCGAATAATGATATTTTTGATAAACAAACGGGACCAAAGATGGGAAATGCCGGCCTCAAAAGCATCCCGCTAGTAAAAATCGAACTAGTTGTTCCTGATACGGATGCAAAAAAAGTAATTGAAATAATCTCCGAGGCTTCAGGAATAAAATCCAAAGATGGTGGTAAAATCTTTGTTTCAGAAATGACCGAAATCGTAGACATGAATACGCTCGAAGGGGAAAAAGAACTAGAGACTTTATCTCCTCTGATGCGGGCAACAAAAAGAAGCAGGCTTGTTCCATTGCAAAAATACCCTCTTCTTAGAATAGATCAATTCTATGAGCAAAATAAAGAATTTCTGCAGGCAAACTACAAAATAAAATCGTTTAGTGACTTGGTCAACTTTTGCATCTTGGAATATTTGCCAACCCTTGAAGAAAAATTAAAACCCCAAAAAACAGTTTACGATCTAAACAAACTTTGAGTATGATCTTATTCCAAAGTCTTCGGCTTTAATTTTGGCAGTCCTTCTTTTACAGCTAGATTTAGTACCTGAGAAAAGCTTACTGATTTTCCCGTCAATGTAATCATTTTTGCCTGAATTTGACGCAATTGTTTCGTAAGGTCGTTATCAAGCAGTATGGTTATCCTATCACTCATTAATCGTTTGTAATTCTAGACTCAATTTAATGTTGTTTTGTAGTTGTAATCATTTGATAATCAAATTGGTATTTTATGGAATTAGAGGACGTTTTTACTTCGTTGTTTTGTCTGAATGTCTATTATTTCTTCAACGGACGAAATGAATATTTTTCCATCTCCATTTGTTCCTGTACTTGCAACATCTAGAATAGCCGATACTACCTGCTTTACTTTAGAATCATCTACAATTGTTATGACTGTGATCAAATTGTTGTATTCCGCTGGTTGCATTTTTGTACCCCTTGAACTCCTAACTGATGGGCGTGCACCCTTTCCACGTCCACGTGAATCCACCACTGTAATTCCAGTGACACGCACGTCTTCTATTGCAGAAACAACAAGACTTATCTTGTTATTTGGAATTATGGCCTCAATACGTTTCATACTTTTGATCATTTATTGACTGTAAAAAACCATTTTAGTAATTACGAAAGATGGATCGCTTGCTATATAGTGGAATATAGTATATGTAGAACATACTTTAATCACATTAAAAATGGTGCTCATCATGGGTCAGTGGCTTTCTTGGATAAAATCAAACGAAAAAGAAATTTTAACTATTTTAGATAATCTTGCAATCAAAGCAAAAGAGGCATCCGAAGAACTAGTCCAACTATTCCTGCATATTGACAAGGCATCAGAATATCATACCAAAATAAAGCGAATTGAGCGAGAGGCTGATGATCTGACTCGCTCTATATTTGCAGAATTAAACAAGACATTCATCACTCCTCTTGACAGAGAAGACATGCAAAGAATAGCTGCAAAAACAGACGATGTGATTGATTTCATGGAAGGAATTTCTGGTAGGATAGTAAGCTATCACATATCATCAAACCCGCCACACATGCTAGATATTGCAAACGAGCTTGTAAATGCAATAAAAGAAGTAGAATTGATGATCTCACAACTCAAAAACGTCAAAGCGGACAAGTCATTAATTGATCATTGTAGAAAAATAAGCGATATAGAACACACAGTCGATGATCTGTATAGAACCGCTGTTGGGAAATTGTTTGAAACGACCGACGCAATTAACATAATAAAACTAAAAGATATTTACGAATCCCTCGAGTCTGCGTCTGACCGATGTCTTGATGTTGCAGATGTCATTGAAGACATCGTTCTAAAATACACCTAAGGCAAAAACATGTATGAATTAGCAATAGTTGCAATAATTGCAGCATTATTTTTTGATTTTATCAACGGGTTTCACGATGCGGCAAATTCAATTGCAACCGTTGTTGGCACTAGAGTTCTAAAGCCACTTCAAGCAGTAACCCTTGCGGCTGTGGCAAACTTTGTAGGTCCGTTTCTTTTTGGCGTAGCAGTTGCAACAACAATTGGTAAGGGAATAATCAATCCTGATTTTGTAACCATTTACATAATCCTAGGTGCATTGTCTGGAGCAATTGCATGGAATGTAATAACTTGGTGGTGGGGACTTCCTTCCTCAAGCAGCCATGCTCTAATAGGTGGCATAATAGGTGCAGGTATAGCTGGTGCCGGAACACACGCAATAATCTTTGGCGGGCTTGAAAAGGTTGTAACTGGAATAGTTGTCTCGCCAATTGTGGGGCTTGTTAGTGCATTTTTACTTGCAACCCTAATTATCACAATATTTGCAAAAAAGAAACCAGGCAAAGTAAACTCTGCTTTTGGCAAGCTGCAGCTCGTATCATCCACTTATTTTTCACTAACTCATGGAGCAAACGATGGCCAAAAAACAATGGGAATAATTGCACTCATTCTACTAACCGAAGGAGTAATCACAAAATTCGAAGTACCCTACTATGTCATATTGGTGGCAGCACTTGCAATAAGTCTCGGCACGTTTTTTGGCGGATGGAGAATAGTAAAAACTATGGCAGTAAAAATAACACAACTAAAACCATACCAGGGATTTGCTGCAGAGACTGGAGGTGCAACAATTTTGGCAGTTTTGGCACAGGCCGGAATTCCTGCAAGTACAACTCATGCGATTTCGGGTGCTATTATGGGTGCAGGTGCAGTAAGACGTGCTTCTGCAGTTAGATGGGGAATAGGAAAAAGAATTGTTTGGGCTTGGATTATAACAATTCCTGCAAGTGCGGCAGTTTCATATTTGGTAATGCTTTTGATTAAACTTTTTGTGTGAGT
>JAHEXS010000114.1 GCA_023252015.1 Candidatus Nitrosotenuis sp.
GTGTGAGCTTGACTGAAACTTTTCTTCCGCTCATTATTCGCTCAATGAATCCGCTCTGTTCTAATTCCAAAAGATGCATTGATGCCGCTTGTTGTGAACGCTGGATGTTTTTCCCAAGGGAGGATGTAGTAATTGAAATAAAATTATTTTTTGCTCCCTTTGATAGAAGCTCGGTTAGTGTTACGAGATGCTGAATTTTTAGTTCAGACATTGAGTAGTTTATGCTACGCCGAGATCAGTAAATGTTTTGAGTGTAATACCATCACGTTTTGTCAGATTGGCAATTCGGTGTCCTATCACACACTCAATTCCGGCTTGTTTTGCTCCATCCACCAGTCTTTGGGTCACTATTCCATCAAGTATTAGATATTTTATTCCGGACTGAGTTGAGAGTTTTGATACAAGTTCGCTTATCGGTACCTTGAAGACCTCGTTTTTGTTTGTGTCAAGTCCTATTGCCTCAAGCGTCTCATTTATGTTTGTAAATGTCTTTTCTGCAATTTCTGCCATTGGCTTGTCATTTTGGTCTGAGAGTGCGGGCTTTGGTTTTGGATTGTTCATTTCCTCGATGGTGTCTTTGAGTATGTCGGCAATTTGCTGTGGAGTACATTCTTCTACTTCTACTCCCTCTGGCGCCCGGTGAATAACATCGATATCAACTAGACTTTTGAGTTCCTTGAGTATGAATCCGCCAGCTCTATCACCGTCCAAGAATGCAACAACTTTGTCTTTTGTTTCACACAAGTCCTTAATGGATTCATCAATTCTTGCACCGTCAATTGCCAAGGCATTATCAATTCCTGCTCGCAAGAGATTTATCACATCAGCACGTCCTTCAACAAGAATTATCCAAGGCGATTCAAATATACCAACGCCGCATGGGAGTTTTGCTTTTCCATATGTGGTAAGCTTGCTTGAGGTGGATGTTCCCTCATGGATGTCCTTTAGCATTGTTTCACCTTCGCTGATTGTCTTTGTAGCCCATTTTTGCTTGATTTCTTTGGCTCTCTTTATGATGTCATCTTTTTTTGTTGCACGTACATCGTCAATTGCATTTAGTTTGAATTTGCAGTCAAATGGTCCAACTTTGTCAATGCTTTCAATAGCTGCAGATATGAGTGAGGCAGTATCGATATCAGTACTCATAGGTATGAGTGCCTCTCCAGAAGTAGTATTTGTTGTAGCATTTGCTGTTACTTCTATTCTTCCGACTTTGGATACTCGTTGCAGCTCATTCAGATTCATCTCCGGACCAAGCAGACCTTCGGTCTGGCCGAAAATTGCGCCGATTATGTCTGCGCGTTCAACGAGTCCATCAACATCAAAGGATAGCTTAACGTGATACTTGACAATTCCTGATGGTGGCAAACGAAAATAGACCTCCTAATAATCAATGATATATTTTTTCATATCATAGATATAAGTGCTATTAATTTTGGTGCTGTAAATGTGGCGCCTATTAGTGTAAAGGGTTTGCGCCAATACCATAATACGATAAAAAGTCAGTGTGTTACCTGTAAATTTTTTGTGTTAACGGTTTGATGCCCTAATGGCAATAATGTATTTGGGAGTAGTATTGCGTATACCAAATGGTATCGTAATCTTAGGATCTAATTTGGACCAAAAACCTACGTAAAAACTTAAAATTTAACCCTAAATGATGTAATTGCGTTGTCTGACGAAAAACCTCAAGATCCACCCAAAGATAAACAAGGCTGGACAGGGGCAGAAGCAGCTGAATTAGCAAGAGAGGCAGCAAAGGCTGCAGAAACAAGATTAGCGGCAGCAAAAGCAACAGTAGAAGCTGCAGCAAAAGAATATGAGGCGGCAGTAGAAATTGCTGCAAAGGCTGCAGTAGAAGCAGAAAAGGAATTTGAGGCAACTGCAAAAGCTGCAGTGGCAAAATCAGAAGCAGTAAAAGCGGCAAATGAGTCATTTACCAATAAACGCAATCAAGAGCGCATATTTAGACGTGAAATGGGTGAGCCAGAATTTTTCCACACTAAGAAGGACCTAGTCCCAACAAGGCCGATTCTTACAGAGGAGGAGCAAGAAGAGATTTCAAGAAAAGTAGAGATCCCAACTGATCAGGTTCCAGCGTACAAGCCAAAACACATACTCAGTCCGGAATTTGGCGGGGCATCTAATTATGAATCTGGAATAAGTCAACTCGTAGCAGAAACTAGACAAAAACTTGACCGACTAAGAAGCGACCCTAATGTAAGTGCGGAGGATATTATTAGAGCTGAACAAGATCTCAAATATTTGGATTCATTACATGAAAACTTTTATTTTGGCATGAATGTTTTCCGCACAGCTAAAGGTGGAAGAGATAAGCTCCGAGAGTAATGGTGACATATAGTGAGCAAAGATAATTTCAAAGTCATCAATATCAGAGTCACTTTCAAAAATATTCCAATTCACAAGATAGAAAAATTTTCATTCAAAGATGTTGTAATGGCATGTGAAACTTTTAAAAAAATTCCAGGTATTTCGGAATGTGTAATAGTTCAGACTGCCAGCAGGGTTGAAATATTTACTGTAAACACTTTTGAAAGTGAAGAGGCGCCTGACGCGAGGAGGGATGAGGGAAAAGGACTTGTCTTAAATAAAATTAAAGAAACTTGGGTATCACTAACAGAACTAGAACAGTACGACATTGATCACTTTGACCAAATTCTCGAGGTGTATGTGAATACTGATGTTTATCTTCATTTGTTAAGACTGGCATCTGGTTTGGATTCAATAGTTGTAGGAAATGAAACAATTCTCGAGGAATTAAAAACTTCAATTTCAACTGCGAAGCAAGCTAAGGTATCAGGTAAAATATTGAACAGATTATTTGATAGTTCCATACGAATTGCAACTCGCATTAGAGAATCCACCGCAATTAGTAAAGGGGTAGTATCAATTGGGAACATTGCTGTCAAAATTGCGGAAGAAAACGCAGGTTTGGATGCCAAGAAACATGTCCTAATAATAGGCACTGGCGAGACGGCGGCAATGGTTGCCAAATCCCTCAAGAAGAAAGGCTACGCATTTGACATTTCCAGCATGTTCATTGAGCGCGCCACCGGTTTTTCCAAAATATTAGGCGGAAAACCAATAACGTTTCAAGAGGTCATATCCGGATTCAACAAATTTGACATAATCTTTGTTGCCACTACTGCAGATTATTTCGTGATTTCTTATGACAAAATAAGAATAGTGATGGAGAGTAAAAAGAGTGGGACGATGATATTGGATATCTCAGACCCAAGATCAGTCGATGAGAACGTTTCTTCACTGCCTGGAATCAAACTGATGTTCAGGGATCAAATCACAGAGATGGAGGAAAGAAACCTAAAAGAAAAAGAGGAAAGAGTTCTTGCGGTAGAAAAGATGATCAGTAAAGAAATTGCAATTATCGAGGCCACAATGAAGCTACTAGGCCCAGAACCGCCAGTAAGCGAGGTATTTGCCAGTGTAGACGCACTAAGAAAAAAAGAACTTGAAAAAGCGCTGCAAAAGCTAGGAGAAACTGATGAGGAAAAAATCAAAATTATTGACGAGTTAACAAAGACAGTCGTAGAGAGCATTGTCTCCATACCTACAAAGAATTCAAAAAAAGCACCAGAATAAGATAGACTGCAACTGATTACATTTGAAGTAATTTTGAATCTACGTATTTTCAGTAGAATGAAGATTTGGATTCTATTATGCTAAATTGATCGTATGTGTAGATTTTTGTTGTTCATAAAATAAACGAAACAAATTATATACTATCGATTTTCACCGTGATTAATTGGTAGCATTAATCTGTAAAGATTATGGGTTTGAGTGCGAATTTATTGCTAGAGGTAGCGATATTTCAAAGGTGATTGAGGAATACAGCAAGCATTCTGCTGATGAACATGGAATCGAATACTCTAAAGAAGCCCTGATGCAATTCATAATAAGAAAAGGCTAATCTGTCGAATTTATTATCAAAAAATTTATCGATTAAGCAAAAAAAACGCAATTTCAGCATGTGAGAAAAACATTAACAAAAATTATGTGAAAAATACTAACTTTCCATAAATCTAAGACGTGTGGGGGTTTCTTTGAAAAAAAGTCTTAGTGATTAACCGTATGACTCGTATTTTACTTCAAAGCTTCCATCTTCACGTTTATCATGATAAGTTACAAAGCCTTGTGGGCCTAAAAAGTCCATCACACCGTCGATTGTACCTTGCCAACCACAGATGTAGAAACTAGTATTTTCTTTTGTAATTTTTTCTCCGACGAGTTCTTCTAAAGGCGATTTTCCCCCATCGCGTGCTCTTAGAAAATTCTCAACTCT
>JAHEXS010000115.1 GCA_023252015.1 Candidatus Nitrosotenuis sp.
TACTGCACTACGAGCAGAAATTAAGGCAACAAAGCCATTTCTTAGAACATCAGAATTTTTGTGGCAGGAAGGGCATACGGTACATGCGACAAGCGAAGAGGCAGAAAAAGAAGTTTTTGATATTTTAGAAATTTATAAAAACACAGTAGAGGAGACACTTGCAATTCCAGTCATCACAGGCAAAAAAAGTGAAACTGAAAAATTTGTTGGGGCAGTATACACTACAGCAATTGAATCAATAATGCCAGATGGTAAGGCATTACAAATGGGAACATCACACTTTCTTGGTCAGAACTTTTCAAAACCATTTGAGGTCAAATTCCTCGATAAAAACAATGTAGAAACTTTTGCGTGGCAGACATCGTGGGGCGTATCATGGAGATTGATAGGCGCTATGATAATGGTCCATGGTGATGACAAAGGGTTGGTATTGCCACCAAGAGTAGCACCAATTCAGATAGTCATTGTTCCAATTTATTATTCAGACAAAGACGCAGACAGGGTTCGACTAAAAGCAGACGAAATTGAGAAAACATTACAGAGTAAAGGATTGCGCATCCATGTTGACAGACGGGATGAGCTTACGCCAGGCTTCAAGTTCAATGACTGGGAGCTAAAGGGCGTGCCGCTGCGAATAGAAATAGGTCCAAAGGACTTGGACAAAAGCAAGGTTACAATAGCCAGACGCCACAACAGGCAGAAATCCGACCTACCACTTGACAAAATAGAATCAGATATTGAGTCCATATTGCAGCAAATTCAAGACGAGATGTTTACGGCAGCAAAGAAAATTCTAAACGAACGAACCGTAAGAGTTACAGATTACAGCCAGTTCAAAACAGAGGTCGAAAACGGCTCATTCATCAATACGTATTGGTGCGGAAAGACAGACTGTGAGGAAAAGATCAAAGACGAAACCATGGCAGATATTCGTGTCATCCCATTTGAAAGCGAAGATGTCACAGCAAAATGTGTGTATTGTGGTGAGAAAAGCACTACAAATGCAATATTTGCACGCGCATACTGAGATCTAATTCTTGATATAGTATATTGCACATGTCAGAGATATTGGATGAAATTCTAGTTGTCGAAAATCTACAGAAACACTTTATCAAAACAAACTGGTTAGGAAAACAGTCCTCGCTTGTAAGGGCAGTGGACGGGGTTTCATTTTCGGTAAAACGTGGAGAGATTTTTGTTTTGGCTGGCGAATCGGGCTCTGGCAAGTCCACCATTGCAAAATTAATTTTAAAAGCGATTGATTCAGACATAGGAAAAATTATCTTTGATGGGACTGAAATCACCAACAGAAAGGATCCTCTGAAAAAAATTAGAATGGGTTGTCAGATGGTCTATCAAGACCCATACGACTCCATAAACCCAAGAATGAAAATAAAGGACATAATTTCTGAGCCAATTGAGATTCACAAAATTGGCAACTCAAAACAACGTGATGCACTAGTCATAGAGGCATTACGTGAGGTAAGATTAGAGCCCGCTGAAGAAATTATGGAAAAATATCCAGGAATGTTATCGGGGGGGCAAAGGCAGAGAGTAGTACTTGCCAGGGCACTTGTGATGAAGCCAAAACTGATCATTGCCGATGAGCCAGTATCAATGCTCGATGTGTCAGTTAGAGCCGAGATTCTTGAACTAATGGATGGATTGCGACAAAAATACAACATTTCCTTTGTCTACATAACGCACGATTTGGCAACTGCCAGATACTTTGGTCATACCATTGCAATTTTGTACCTAGGAAAAATAGTTGAAATGGGTCCAATTAATGATATTTTACTTCATCCAAAACACCCATACACACAAGCTCTGCTTGATGCAATATCGGAGCCTGACCCAAACAACATCTACAAAGAAAAAATAATCAGAGTTAAGGAGCCTCTTGATATTGACGTGTACCAAGGCTGTAGATTCCAGGCAAGATGTCCTTACGCCTTTGAGAAATGTGGGATTGAGCCAAGACTAGAAGATATTGGAAATGAGAGAAAAGTTGCCTGTTTTGCCAAATTAGAAAACTAGTTTTGTGTCCATCATATGAATTGGATAAATAATGAAAAATCAATCGTATGTAGTTATTGTACAGAATGATTTAGCTTGTAATTGACGGCATTCGTTTGTCCTTGTATGTAACAACGTGTGATACGCCGTTTTTTGGATAAACACCATAAATTAGCTTGGCTTTTTGTACTACAGAGTCCTTGAGTGAGACCATAATGAATTGGCTTCCGTTTGAGCGCTGTTCTATTATTTTAGCTAATTTCTCAGCGTTAGGTGCATCCAAGTGTGCGTCAACCTCATCAAACAGGTAAAACACAGATGGTTTGAGCTTTTGCAAAGCCAAAACAAATACAATTGCTGCAAGTGTTTTTTCTCCGCCTGAAATTGATGTCGATTCCCTTTTTGGTTTGTTTGGGAACTGGATCAAGTAAGATATGCCGGAATTGAAAATATCGTCTTCATTTTGCAATTCAAGCCAAGCCTGTCCTCCAGTCATGGTGTTAAACGCCTCGCGGATTTCCTTGTCTACTTTGTCAAATGCGTCAAGGAATGTCTGGCGCTTGTCTTTGTCAATTTCTTCAATAAATTTGACAATAGCATTTCTTTCTTCTTCTAATTCGTTCTTCCTATCAGACATTGAGCGATACCCGTGAGATATCTCAAGGTAGGTTTCAGGCGCACTTGCATTAAGCTTAGATGCAAGAGAGTTCATCTCAGATTCAAGTGAGTGCAGCATTGAATCAACCTCAAACGTTTCTGTGATTTCTTCGTAACCATATTTTTCAAGAATTTTTTGAATTTTTATCTCATTTTCTACAATATCACGAATATCTCTAGAGAGAGAATCAGATTGTCTTTCACGCGAGTTAATTTCTCGTATAAAGAATCGTTCTCGATCATTTAGATTACCCAGTAGTTCGTCAAATTCCTGTAGTTTTGATATTGACGTACCAGATGTCGAGATTAGTTCTTGTTCTTTTTCTCTTAGTTTTACCAGGTTTTCATTTGCGGTGTCTTTTTCTTTTACCAATACATTGAGTCTTGATTCAATTTCATGTTTTTCATGATTTAGTGAGGATTGTTCTTCATGCAGGTTTCGCATCTTTGTTTTTTCGCCAAGCTCCTGCGCAGATAGAGTTGCAACTTGGGATTCTTTCTCCCTGAGTTCATTTATGATGGTGGATTGTCTTGCCATAACAGAGGTACGCGTATCATTTAGTCTGTTAAGCTCGTTTGCAATACGGTTGTTTTCCCCGTCGGCATAGTTATCATGTACAAGTGAGATCCTCTCCTCAAGCGACGCCAAGTATGATTCCTCTTTTGCAAGATCCATACGTAGTCTTTCATGATGCCTCTCAAGTTGAGATATTCTCGTTTCAAGATGAGATTTCATCTTGTCAATTGAAGTTATCTTGAACTTTAGATCAGAGTAACTCATATCTGCATTTGAGAGTCCAGTTTCAGAAATTGAGAGCCGACTCTGATAGTTCTGAATTATTCCCTCGACTTTTTTTAGCGAAAATCTTTTCTTTTGTATGTATTTTTTGAGCAAATTAATTGATTGAATGAGGCCGTCAACTGAGGTGCTCATTGAGATGATTTTTGTAAGCTTTGAAATTTTGGAGTTTATATCAATAATTACTGCACTTGCCTTTGCTTCAAAGAATTCACCCTCAAGAGTCACAGTCTTGTAGCCAGACTTTGAGATACGAATTGCTGCATCCCTAGAGTTTACCAAGATCACGTTTCCAAACAAAAATGTCTTGAGTGGCATGTATTTTTCATCACATTTTACAAAATCAGACAACACTCCCACAGCAGAAGAGTCGTTTGGCAGAGTTAGGCGGAAATTAGGAATTGCCTCTAGTGGAATTATCTTTAGCTTTGGCAGTTTTCTTGTCCGTGCAACTTCAGCCAGACTCAAAAGCGTTGCAAAATCCCTAACCACAAAAGACTTTATCCAATCAGATGCACCTGCCAGAACTGCACGTTCGTATTTCCCATCCCAAGATATCATCTCGTAGACTAGCCCTTCAATTCCAAGCTCTGTACTGTGTTCTTTGAGGTTTGCAATTGTATAATCCTCATGCATTATTCCCTTGACTACTTTGATTTTTGCATCATACTGTGCTGCCGCCTTGCTTGCCTTTTCTAGGATAATTGAAATTTCCTCAATATCATTTTCAATTCTTGCATGCTTTGTTGTTTGAGTTGAAATTCTTGATTTTAATTCAGTTATTGTGTCCTTGTGATTTGTCCTAATTGACTCTAGTCTTATTTTTAGTAATTCA
>JAHEXS010000116.1 GCA_023252015.1 Candidatus Nitrosotenuis sp.
ACTGTGGACTGGAACTACATGACTCTGAACGTTTAAAGAGACACGTCAAAAAAGCACACGGACACCTGCCTGCCAAGAAGATGGATCCAAGTAGCGGCGAAGGAAGCCTTTGGTAGATCGCACATTCAATCCTGACTTATATGGCCATGAAAAACATGGATAAACATGTTTAAAGAAATAATCGCAAAACTGAAATCTTGTTCTCGTAGCAAGAAATCTGACGCAAACACATTCAAAGAATCTGACAAGAAATAATCCAAATAGAATCAAAAGACTAGATTCTGAATACTCTTTTTACATTCAATTTCGCATCATTAGATTCATAATTTCTTAATATACTCGGTTTACCATATATGATATATGAAATATTGCCATGATTGTCTAACTCCAATTAGTCGTAATTCGTCAGAGGAGTATTGTAGTTTTTGTAAAAGAGATAGAGCAAGTAAAAAAAATCATGACACTGTAGCCTAGACTCTTTTTGTTTTCCAACACAAAATCATTCAAGATCCATGGGATTTTTTCTGCCATTTGGGAATGAAATGTCCAATTTTTCAAGAATAATTATTATAGTATAGGAAAAATTCTTCTCATATGGGTCATCACCATCATTTTCATGGAAATGATATCCCTCACATCAAGCTAGACCCAAAGATGACAATTTCTGATCTAGTCAACGTATTTGCTAGTTCTGGATTTAATGGAAGACAGCTTGGCGATGCGGCAAAGATGTATGCTCAGATGATACAAGAAGATGCCACAATTTGCCTTACTGTTTCAGGTGCCCTGACACCAGTTGGGTTCGGCGGAATAATCAAAACGCTAATTGAAAAAGGATTTGTAGATTGGATTGTATCTACTGGAGCAAACGTATACCACGAAGACCATTTTGCGTGGGGATTTCCAGTAAAGCAGGGTCATTTTGAGGTAGATGATGCCATTCTGTATGAAAAAGAAATCGTAAGAATCCGAGATGTCTATATCAAATTTATCGAGACGCTTGCAGCGGAGGACCAAGTTGTACAAAAAATGTTCAAAGACAAGCTTATCGACAAACCGTTTACCACTGCGGAGTTTTGTAACATAATGGGCAAAATAAGCAGCGAGCATGCAAAGTATCCAGAGAAAAGCTTTCTTGTTTCAGCATACAAGTATGACGTGCCAATATATGTCTCAACTCTCAAAGACTCTTCACTTGCACTAAACCTTGGAGTGCATAGACTCCAAAACAAAGTCTACAACCTTGATTTTGTCCGTGAAATACTAGAGCAGGCTGCAATAGTGTACAATTCTAAAAAATCTGGAATCTTGGAGCTCGGAGGGGGAGTTCCAAAAAATACGGCGCAGCAAACAGGTCCGATGCTAGACCAAATACTTGGAAACAACGACGGCGGTCAAGACTACATCATTCAAGTAACAGATGCAAGGCCGGATACTGGCGGATTGTCAGGGGCCACACTACAAGAAGGAAAAAGCTGGGGCAAGGTCCAAGACCCACACGAGGGATTGGTTACGGTGTATGCTGACTCAACAATCGCATTTCCAATAATTGCAGCTTATGTCTTGAGTACACAGAAGCCGAGAAAGCCAAAGCGACTCTACAAGAACATTGATAAATTTTATGCAGACCTGCAAAAAGATTATCTTTCAAAATTAGAAAAACAAAAACAAGTCAAGGTAAAGAGAAAACCCTAAAACTTGCTAAACCGTGCCCGTTCGACGTCACGGTCTTCTTTAGTTTCCTTTTTCCATTCTTTATAGTGCTCTTTACATAGCACGGTGTGCTTGCCAGAGGACTTTACTCGTAATCCAGCGCTTTCTACTTTTGAGGTGTTAAGTGAGCGTACCCCATCATCGCTACAACCGTCAATGTTACATTTTGCTCCTTTTGAAACAATTCCCATACTCGTATGTCCAATTAATGATATTTATGATTATGTTAAGATGGGATTTGATTGCTGTCAAATACACCTGATGAGGACAGAATGTTTGTTTTTGTATAGGCCAAATTAGTCAGTGTTGAATGTACATGTTTGTTCATAGTAAACTAACTATTGGATAAAATTATGAATTTTATTAAAAATTTATTGAAAACAGATCTCAAGTCAGCACTAGTAAGATGTGATGATGAAATATCAGATATAGTTAATACTGATATCATAATGCTACAAAAAGACAACAACCTTCAGGACATCATAGTCAATCTTACAATGAATAAGATAAGCAAGATTTTCATTTATGATGGAACAAAACCTATCGGAGTAATCACAGACAAAGATATCATAAGATTTTTGTATATTGATAAAAGTGGAAGAAACCTAAATCAAATTCTTGCCACAGAATTAATTAACAGTATTTGTTTTGTAGATAAAAGACTAACGTGTCAGCAAGCTGCTCAATTAATGTTACTAAATAAAATAAGCACTCTTGGGGTTGGAAGTAAAGAAAATCTTGAAGGCATAATAACAAAATCGGATCTCATAAAATACTACATAACAAGACAACATGACACTAGTAAGGTATCAGATTACATGACAATTAGTTATTTTTCTGCTGGAATAGACGACAAAGCATATGAACTGATTAAAAAGATGATAACTTGCGACGTATCACGCGTTGTAATAACAGACTATGAGAAACGGCCAGCTGGAATAATCACCACAGGTGACCTATTCAATCTAACCATCGCCACAAACAAGCTAAGCATAGTGCAGTCAAGCATTGCTAACTATTTGGAAAAAGATGGGCTGTGGTCAGAAACAGGATTTGTCGGATCTCAACTTGCCGGAGAAATAATGTCCCAAGAAATATTGACAATAAGCCCGTCTATTGATATGTCAGATGCCGCAAAGATGATTCTGGAAAAGAAAATCGACAGCCTTGGAATAAGTGAGAGCGATACTCTGCTTGGGATCATTAGTAAGAGAAACATATTGCTGGCATTAGCAAAAGCTGAATGATTTGTACTGCATATCCAAGATTTAACAATCGAAAAAGTCAGCCACAACCTTTTGTTTGTTTCAAACACACTAGTGCATAATTCCATTTATTATTGAAAATTCATAGTAATGAGCGACGAGGATTATGAGCCCATCATCATGATAGTAGATGATGCATCATTTATGAGAAAAGCATTAATCAAAATAATCGAGTCCACCAGGCTCACTACTAAAATTATTGAGGCTGCAGATGGAATAGAAGCAGTGATGAAATACAAAGAATACAGGCCCCATCTCGTAACAATGGATGTATTGATGCCAAAAGCAGACGGCATACAGGCATTGCGTGCCATAAAAAAAATAGACCCAGATGCCAAAGTTGTCATGATTTCATCGAGTGGAAAAAGTCACATAGTTCAGGACGCAATGAAGTTTGGCGCATTGGACTATATTTTAAAGCCGTTTGACCATGCAAGAATGAGCATAATTCTTAGCAAGTACGGAAGAATTTAATCAAATTATATGACAGTGTATGATTCATCAAGTTTTCTTTTTTTCAGACCGGTCTTTGCTGGATGTCAAAAAAGTCATCTGAGTATCAAAGGTTTTTTGCATTTCTTTTAGATCGTCTACGCGTAATTTTTGCTTGTCAAGATGATCATTTACATGTTTTATGTATTCACTGGTTTCCTCCGCAGTACGACATAATTCATCCATTTGCTCATTAATAATATCGCCAGTGGATTTTGGCTCAGCATATCCATCGTGTAAAAAGATTATTCTCTTTGATGCCAGGACATCTTCAAATTCTGGGATTTTTGGCCCCTTCTCAGTAACGTGACTGTTGAATTCACCTGCGCGCGCTAGCCGTTTAAAACGTTCTTTTGTTTTACGATCCAAATATCGCCTGGCCAATTACTGATGTTTCCCAAATGTGGTATACTAAGTAGCGTTTGTAAAATAAGCGCAAACAGTTTTGCTACAAGACTGAAGAGTCATCGCACATCATTCGTTTATAAATGGAATAATTTTGCAGTAAAACATGGGTGGATCAAAAAAGAAATCGCCAGCACAGATGGACAAGACTCAAACTGACGAAAAGAAAGAATCCAAAGGCAAAAAGGACAAAAAGCAAGAAAAGACCGAAAAGAAGGCAGAAATCACAGTAATAGTAAATGAGGATCAAGCACTAAAACTAATCAAGTCAAACAACTACATTACCGTACAAGAACTTGCAAAACAAACTGGTGTCAAAATTTCTGCTGCAAATGCATGTCTTTCCAATCTAACAAAAAAAGGCACCCTCAAAAGAGTAGGTGGCTTTAGCGGCCACTGAATTTATCAGATAACTGCCTGAGATACGA
>JAHEXS010000024.1 GCA_023252015.1 Candidatus Nitrosotenuis sp.
TTGTGAGGATGTGTTACATTCATTCTGATCCCAACAGCCTTCTAGTTGTAAAATATCTGGTTATTATGACATAACCACGTCTCCTAAATTATAGTCAAAATTAGCAAATTTTCATAGATCCGAATCTGATATTTTCCAAATGCGAAACTTTTGCCATAGCTCAGATCGTGAAACAGTATTGAATCATCTTTCCATCATGCTCTTTGCTCTTCATTGCTTGGCAATTCAAGAGATCTCGCGAATATAGAAAAATGTTTGTCCTGACTGGAATAACGCGACAAAATCAGTTTCTAAAGTGCAGCCAGCCGCCGGACTTGATTTTCTTGTTCTTTTCTGCAAGAAACACACCGCAGCCTTTTTCGACTCGGCCTATCTCAATTAGAGGAATTTTGTTCAGTTTTGCAATTTGTCTTATTTTTTTTAGATTTCTCTGGGGTACAGTTCCAACAATTTCGTATTCCTCGCCTCCGTTGAAGACCAAATCCATCATGTCCAGTCTGTTTTGTGCAGCAAATTGTTCCAGCTCAGAGTCCTTTGGAAGATTGGTGATTACAAATTTCTTCTTACTCTGGGATGCCATCTCAACCAGTGTGGTTGAAAGCCCGTCGCTAGAGTCCATTGCCGATGATATGTATCTGCCTGCTGAAACCCCAAACTCTAGTCTTGGAGCGGGATGATACACCGCGTTTTTTATTTTCCTGGCAAACTTCTGCTCTGCCTTTTTCTTTTTCAAAAGCAGTTTTAGTCCTGCAGATGTATTGCCAAACGGACCAGTCACTATGATAGAGTCGCCAATTTTTGCGCCACTCCTTCGTACTATGTCATGAGAAATTCCGAAAACTGACACCGACATGACTAATTCCTTTCCTTCGTTTGTGTCCCCGCCAAGGATCATAAACCCAAACTCCCTTGACGCGTCTGAAAACCCATCTGCAACTTCCTTTATTTTTTTTGCAGAGTATTTTCTTGGTATTGCAACTGAAATGATTCCGTATAGCGGCCGCACACCTTTTGCCGCAAAATCAGAAACGCACGCAACCACGCTCTTTCGCGCAGCCTCGGAGAGTTTCATCCCTGGGGGGATGTCCGTACTTTCAACCAAAGTATCGGTCTTGATCACGCCAAGATTTTTGCCAAGCCTAAACGTTTCAACGTCCTCTGCAGTTTTGTTGCCAACGCTTTTCTGAAATATTTTGATTATTTCTTTTTCATCTAGTTTGGTCATGGCTTTCTTTTACTAGAGCGGTTATATCTTTTTGAATCGTTTTTGCTTTTTGCAAATCGTTTGACTCTACAGAAATTCGTACAATGTCTTCTGTGTTTGACTTTCTCACCAATCCCCACGTGTCTTCATCGACTACTACCTTTATTCCGTCAATTGCTATGATATCACTGAATCTACCTTTTAGCTTTTTCTGGAATTTTTCCAGTATCTTCTCATGCAGATTCGACGCTATTCCTATTTTGGCTCTGAGCTGGAAATATCTAGATACAAATCGTATTATTTCATCAACCTTTCTCACATCCATTGCAGCGATAAATCCGCTGGTCAGTATTCCGTCGCGGCACATGTTGAATTCAGGAAGTATAAATCCTCCACTGCTTCCCTCGCCACCTGCCTGACACTTTTTCTTCAACATCATATCTATGACATTTGCCTCGCCTACCTTTGAGCGGATCACCATCCCACCATTATCCAAAATGTACTTCTCCACTGAGATGCTTGTGTCGATGCTGAGACAAAATCTCTTGTATCCCAAGTCCAGTGCCTTTGATACCCCAAGTGCAAGCGTAGTGTCTGGTGATTGTTTTTTGCCATCCTTTACCACTACCAACCTGTCGCCGTCCAAGTCAAACGCAAATCCGATGTCTGCTTTTTTGCTCATTCCAACCAGTTGCGTTAGATGATCTGCCGTGGGATCTGGTCCCCTTTTTGAGTTTATTACCTTAACCTGGCAGCCAATTGCCCTTAGCAGATTTGGTGCTACATCCAACGCTGCGCCCCCGCCTACGTCTATTGCAATTTTTGGCCTCTGCTTTACATTTCCAATTATTTTTGTGGCCTCTTGCACGTATTTTGAGGAAATCATGTGTTCTGCGCCAATTTTTCCCGGACTGTGTTTTTTTTCCCGAAGGATTTTTTCAAATTCTTTTTCGTTTGGCCCCCTGCCTTCTATGATGAACTTGAGCCCGTTCCATTCCAGCGGATTGTGTGATGATGTGATGATTAGCCCTGCGCCGTACCTGCGGGCCTCCCTGAATACCACTGGTGTTGGCACCATTCCTAAATTGTACACATCTATTCCATGTTCCAGCAGTGCCGCAATCGCGGTTTCCCGAACTATTTCTCCTGACGGCCTAGTGTCGTTTCCGACTACACATTTTTTTGATTTTATGAGCGGAGCAAAATTACTGCAAAATTGTAATATGTCTTTTAGTGTAAGGTCGTCTCCAAAAATCCCACGTATCCCAGAAATGGATTTTTTCAATTGAACCAAACCACATATTGCTTTTTATAAACTCTGATAACACTGCGAACCATGCCTCGATAGCTCAGCCTGGTAGAGCGAACGCCTCGTAAGCGTTAGGTCGCGGGATCAAATCCCGCTCGAGGCTTAAATCAAATTTCTAAAAAGATCGTTTATTGTTCTTCTGGGGCTTCAATATCTAATTCAAGTTCTTTTGCAAGTCCCTGCCACCACTTGCTTGTCTGTTCTGTCATACTCCCCACTAGTAACGTCAAACCCTCCCTTATAGATCTGTCGGTCGATTGTCTAGATCATCTGGCTTTACACAAATTCTATTTTAGATCTACAAAAACAATTTTTGATCCACAAAAACAATTTTAGATCTACAAAAACAATTTTTGATCCACAAAAACAATTTTAGATCTACAAAAACAATTTTTGATCTCAAATTGCTTTTAGTTTCATTTTTGCTTTTCTGTACAAAATAATTGCGAGCGCCCCGCCAGCACATCCCCAAAAGACAGGCCACCGCAGCGGGTTGTCCATCATGCCTACAAAAGAATAGATCGTCCCGCCAATCAACGCAAAGCCAATCAGTTCTAGGATCTTGCTCATGCGTTGCTCAAATGTTGAAAAGATATATTGTTTTTTTATCTGTAATATGCGTGGACAAGTATCTTCTTGTTATTCTGATATTGCTTGTTGTGGGTATGGGATTTGCAATAATGAAAAGCCCACCGAGCCTGGAATTGTTCTACGGCCAGCTTGCAGGGGCATTGATCGTAATAGCGTATTCTACAATCAAAAACAGACGAACTCAGCCAAGAGCGAAGAAACGACGATAATTACATGTCTAGACCAAACGATTCTGCTAAATCATGGAATCGTCTGTAGGATTCTAGGTATTGTTTTCCCTTTGTTGTTATGATGTAGGTGTTTTTTCCATCAAAGTCAATTTTGTTTATTAGTCCTGCACCTGTCAAGTTTTCAACGAATTTTGACAGTCTTGAATGTGACAGATTTGCCTTTGTTAGAAGGGATGTTACCTTGATGCCTTCCTGACCGCACTGATCAGTAGCTACCAGCAGATCTGCTACAATTTGCATACTGGTCCTATATGTGGTCATGAGGAATGTCCTGATTACTGGGATATAAGGGTATTAATGTTTCTCGTGACCAACATGCGAATGATCCGAGCATTAGGTAATCTAAACGTGAATAATCCATAATGTCACGATCATATTAATAATGATTCCAGCTTTTTTCCGTTAATCTTGTCAAGTCCTGTTCCATGGTATGATGATTTTCTTGGGGTCGCATACAGGTATTTTGATCTAAGGATGAACGTAGTCCCGCTGTTCCCTGAAAGAAAAATAGCAAACGATCTGTGGAACCATACAGTCCACTGGTGGAACGATCACGACATCAAGATACGATTTGTAGAAAACGATGACCAGTACTGGTTCATCCTGGGCTCCGACTCCAAAAAGCCTGATCGCAACAGGGGATTCTTCAAGGTTTTACAAAAGTCGGAAAATTATGAGCGGTTCAAAAAGGGACACGCCGGAGAGGCATACCTTAGATTTTCAGTGTACACCGAAAAAAACTTGGACACCGCAAAGGACGAGACGGCATGCAACTGCAGCCACCGAAAGGATGATCATGACGGTGTCTGCCTAGTGGAGGCCTGCGACTGTCAAAAGTTTGAAAGCTATGTTCTAAATTTGCTAAAAAAGAAAAAAACCGTAACCAACATCAAGTTTCTGCAAGAAAAGGACGTAAAGGACGACTCGCTTGCATGGAACTGCCTTTATGTGAACAAGTACAAAAATTCCGAATAACTATTTCTTGTCCAGGTTTACTCGTACGTGCTCCCCTGGATAGTGCTCTCCGAGTCTTTTGGAATAACACGCGCTACACATGACACCGTCGATGTTCCATGATTTCATTGGAACGTATTTTTGTACGATCGGACCTTTGCACACGGAACATTTTTCGTCAGCTGTCAACACGATCGAATTTCTAATTTCTATATAAAAATGGTACTGCCGATTTCACTTTTGTTAAATATTAGTAGGTTGCAGAAAAATCACGATAGAGCGTCTGGCCATTGTAAATCTCCTGCAATTTTTACGTGGTTGGACTTCTATCGTATTTTGTATCTAAAGCAAACTGTTGACAAGCTTTTTGATGCTTTCAATTTCGTCCTCTTCCTGCCTGATTTTCTTGTCTATTACTCGCAGCATTGCCTCGTTCCAGACGTGATGCGAAAAAAAGTTATGCTTTGTGTTTGCTATCTCCATTTCGTCATCGACTACCGTGTCCTCTAGGAACTTTGTCACAACCACATCCGTTAGTTTGAGGATTCGCTCGTTTAGCTTGTAGCTTTTGAATATTGGCTCTAGCTTCATGACATCCTCTTTGAAATCGACCTTGGTCCCAAGGATGCTCTTGTGCAATATTCTAAAGTAAGCGCCGACAAAAAACAGCGTTGCATATCTTTTGGTCTTGTGTCCGCCGCGCTTTCCGTATCCGAGTGTCTTTTTTGCGTATTCCTTTACCAAATACGGATACAGCAGTAATCTGTAATCGTCCTTGAGGTTTTCGTTGAACACGTCATCATACTTGCTTCCGCGCGGCAAAAACTGTGCGGGCGAGCTGTACGATTCGGTCGGCCTCTGCTCGATTCCTGCAACCAGTACCTGGATTGCGTCCTTTGCGACAATTACCTTTTTGTGATTGTCCGGAAGATACCGATTGTATATGGTGTCGCCGTTGAATTCTGTCTGCTGCGATTTTGTCTTGCTATCAAATGAGCCTGCTTGAATTTCATAAAAGTAGCCATAGTTTTCAAGCTGCGATTTTATGGACTTGTGAAAATCCATCAGAGACACCAAGTCTTTTCCCCTGACAGAGTTTTGCGAGTTTCTGTATTTTGTTATGTTGTTTTGGTCCAGCTCGTCGTCTGCCTTGATTATGGTAACTGTGATGCTGCCGTCCAGATTGTTGGTTCTCTTTGCATGATCCAAAATAGAGTTCGATGTCTGGGCACCGTTGACTATCTGCGGCGCATGCAGCAACATGTTGTTGTCTTCTAATTCCTCAAAATCGTTTACGACAATTGTAATTCCGTTGTTATAGTAAAAGAACTTGTCAGGCGAATTCTGCAGAGTTTCTCTGATTCCCTTGTTTACGTTTGTCTTAAACTGCATCCACTGCCTGATGTTCGACTCAAAGACGTAGTCGCGGTTTTTCACCACAAAGTCTGTTAGCTCCCTCAGCTTTAGGATGCCTACAACCGTGTTCTTGTAGTGAATCATTTTTTCTAGCTTTATGCTGGATTTTTTGCCAGCAGCCGGCTTTTTTATGCGGTCCCAGAGGTTTTGCACAATTTTATCTATATCCAGTATCTCGACTGACTCGTCGCTGTCATAGTCGACCTTTTGGTTTGTCACATAGCAGCACTCTACTTTGAGATTTTTTTCCTGAATCTTTGTCACCAAATTGGCAAGCTCAGGACGCATCTTTGTCACGTCGCGGTTTAGCAGTATTCTGACGTCTTCTTTGAACTTGGCTATTGCCTCAATGGAATGGGATGTTCCGTATTTTGACTGGAACAGGCGAATCTTGTTGTCTGAAAAATCAACTGGAAGATACGCGTCTATTCCAAGATCATTTGCTCCGTCTATTATTGCGTCTGCAGCATCGTCCTCTGTTGCCTCGTAAACTCGTGTTAAAACCCACTGGAGAAAATTGTGGCCCTTTTCGACATCGCTCTTGCCTGCCTCTGTATATTCAATTAGGCTGCCCTGAATATTTTCTGCAAAACCTTCAAGGGGTTGCTCGCTTTTCTTTTGGAGCAACAGTGCCTGCGAACCTGGAATGTACTCTAATAATCCAGGATTTTTTTCCATCACGGCTTTGCTCTAGGATTACTGTATTTAGAAAAGATGGTTATTACATAATAACCAACAAGGGATTCTTGAAATAAAGGAGCCAGCAAACACCAAAACATGATCGAAAAGGAAGACGCAGTCAAGGTATTGCAGACAATTGCAGAAAATCTTTTGGGAGTGGCGGGGAACGGCTCTAACTTTCAGAGGCTCCCAGACGACTATTGGGGCTATTACGCTAAGGGTCATGACAAGAAAGGAAAGTTTGGCGTAATAGTGACATATTCTGAGCAGGGCGCCGATATCGAGGATCTGCTAATCATGTATAGGGACTGGGCTGACAAAAATAAAAAAGACAGCTCATAATCCACCTGATATGAAAAAGATACCAATCGCAATATGTCTAGTTGCAGTTTTGGTCTTGGTAGTTGCAGTTTCTCTTGGCAGTAATCCAATTACAACTGGAGTTTCAGAAAAACCAGACGTAGTGATTCCAATGTCTGCATCTCGCCCAGGCTGTGAGAAAACCAATTGGTGTTATACTCCGTCTGAAATTACCACAAGTGTTGGCAAGACCGTAACTTGGTTAAACGATGACAGCGGATTTCACACCGTGACAAGCGGCTATTATGATAAATCCGACGGCACGTTTGATAGCGGCCACATTGATCCAGAGAAGACATTCTCTTACACATTTGATAAAGTAGGAGATTTTCATTATTTTTGCAATCTACATCCGTGGATGGAAGGAACAGTTATTGTGAAATAAGAGGTGAGGAAGGGATTCGAATCATCACACTGACTGAAAAATGAATTGCTGAGTTTGGACACAAATTATAGAAAAAACAATTTAGATGAGTTTAATGAAACACTGAACGAGAGCGTGTACCAAATTGTTAACTAAGAAAATAATCATTGAGATAAACAAAGGAATCTTGAAAGAATGGAATGAAAAAAATCCAGATAATATCGAATCTATTGCAGTAAATGAAGACAGATTAGATGAAGTGTTGGAAATGGTAAAAAAGTATGATGAACCAATAAT
This sequence comes from Candidatus Nitrosotenuis sp., assembly GCA_023252015.1. Taxonomy (GTDB): domain Archaea; phylum Thermoproteota; class Nitrososphaeria; order Nitrososphaerales; family Nitrosopumilaceae; genus Nitrosotenuis. Next base: position 7,407 of record JAHEXS010000024.1, read on the forward strand.
CCGAGCAGCGTATCTGTTGGCAGGAATTTCTTGGACTCAACCTTTTTCTGGTGGTAATAAAAGAACTGGTTTTGTCTCAGCTGATACCTTATTGAGAATGAACGGATTTATTTTGGTAGTTAATACTCAATCTGACATAGACTATCTTCAAAGCCTCCTTTATGAGATTCAGGAAAGCAGGAGTGAACTAGATGATATGACGCTTGCTAAAATAATATTATATCTTACAAAGAGGATAAAGAAACATGGATCAGCGTGACGTACTAAAAATTGCACAAGATAGTATGAGAACAAACAAAGACCTACTCAAAAGTCTAGGTGATGAAAAAAGAGGAAAAATGGTTAAAAATCCTGATCAAGACCTTATCAAAATACTCACTGATCTAATGCCTAAATCCACAGAAGGGAAAATTCTAGCATTGGGAGCAGCTCTTTTGGTAGGATACATTCTACTTAAATCAAAATAGAGTTTCAAAACTGAACACAAATTGGTTAAGATGACCTGATCGGAAAGAGACTATGTATTTTTCATGTTAGAAATTCCTTGGCACTATCTCAAACATCACTGAATTTAGTAATATCATTACTGAAAATAACGATGTCGGGGATTTTGTTTATAAAATTAAAGAGGTGAGGAAGGGATTCGAACCCCTATAAAATTCGCTTTGCAGGCGAACGCATAACCGCTCTGCCACCTCACCGCATTGAACCGTTCTATTCAACGAGAATTAAACTCTTTAGATTATGATTTGACAAAAGCCTTTGATGCAAGCTTGACATCTTCGCCGCGTATTGTTTTTCTTCCTGCATGGTTTGACATGTCAACTGCGCTTGCAGCTATTGTAGTTGCGATATCCTCTAGGACTCGTCTGAGCTCGTCTGCGGACTCGTCACTAACTCTTTCGGCTCCAGCCTTTTTTAGAATTCTATACATTGCAGATAATCCTAATTCTGATGACTTCATATCTCGATCTCATGTACCCTTATGATAAAAGAATATAGTTAAAAAATTCCACACCGTAATGGATTTTCACAAACTTAAGTAGCTAGTACAATTCATCAAAAAACATGGCATGGATGATGGATTCACACATTCACCTGTCTGATCCAGAGTATGGGGAAGACATGAAAATGATTCTTGATTCAATGAAAAGACTTGGTATCCGTGCATGCGCAGTATCTATGGACAATGGCTCATCCAGAACCACCCTAGACCTTGCAAAAAAAAGCAGCCTCGTTTTGCCCTTTATCGGGATACACCCAGAAAAATCGAAAGACAATCTGGAATCAATGATTCATCTAATACAAGAAAATTCTGGCGCAATATCTGGAATTGGCGAAATCGGGCTTGACAAGACATATGCCAAAACTGATGATGATTTCAAAAGGCAAAAGGATGTCTTTTCAAAACTTTTGTCCATGGCAGAAAATCTAAAAAAACCAGTCTCGGTTCATTCCAGAAAGACACTCGATGAAATATTTGAAATAATTCCGTCATACCACATTCCTGGGTTTTTGTTGCACTGGTTTGATGGAAGCAAAAAACAGCTAAGCCGTGCAATGGATCTTGGATGCTTTGTGTCATATGGTCCCGTAACGGTGTACTCTCAAGACAAGCAGGTGCTTCTTTCCAACACAAACAAGGACAAGATTTTGGTTGAAACCGACGGTCCTGTGAGGTTTTCACACTGTTTTGGCATGAAATCAGCACAAATCAGCTTTATTCCAAGTGTGATATTTTGTCTATCCAAAATACTGCAACAAGATTACGATGAATCAATATCAATGCTTGAGCAAAATTCAAAGCACTACCTCGGAGCATAGTATAAAAAACCCCCAGAACAACTTTGAGAGTGGATAGAATAAAGCGACTTTCAATGCAAGCCATAGACCGATATGGTACAAAGTTCACAGCCGATTTTGGCGAGAACAAAAAAGTCCTAGAACAAGTTTCTATCATCCGTTCAAAAGGCCTGAAAAACGAAATTGCAGGTTACATTACAAAATACATCAAACGCGAAAAATCCTCAAAAGATCTAGCAACTGAAGACGAAGTTGAGGTAGAATCCGAAGAATCAGTAGATGAAACCGAAGACACTTCCGTTGTAGAAGACATGGCAGAAACTCCCGACGAAATCGAGATAGTTGAAGAACAAATCAAAGAATCAAGTTAATCTAGCCAATCATCTAAAACCAATTACAATTGCTTTCAATCAAATTATTGGGCGGCGCCAAAAAATCATTTGGAACGGATTTTCTCTCAGTCGATCTTGATGGTATACCAATCAAAACACTGCTTGAACACCTTTTGTCGATAAAACCCAAGGACACCATTACACTTGATACAAAAAACATTCTTGTCGCAGTAAACGGTGTGGACTCGTCAGCACTGGATGGGTATGACACCGCACTTCACTCAAATGATGTAGTAACCATAATTCCAATAATTCATGGAGGCGCTTACAAGAGAAACCGGTTTCAGATTTACAACAATGCAGCAGAATTATTCAACGTAAAAAGCGTACCTGGAAAGAATTACGACTTTTTAAACTCAGTTCGAAAAAATTTTCCCGACCTTGTCCTTGAGGGAATATCATCAAAGCACATACTTGGACTGACACACGCAAAAAAGATAGTTGGGATATCGCTTTTTGCGCAAAGGCACAATTCACTGCTATCAAAAAAGATTGAAACAGATATCTTGCTGAGGTTTGGAATCACCACACAAATATCTGATGCAGTCAAGACAGTTGGAATAGAAAACCATGAAAGTTTTACAATAATTGCGATGGGAAAAAAATCTGCACTTGACAAACTGTACAAATCCCTTGCGCCGTTTTTGAACTCTTGTGTAAGATTTGGGGACAATTCAAAATTTATCCAAAAGCAGTTCAAAATTACGAAAAAACACCTAGACTCGGTAGATTCCGATACGCCGCTTGAAGACCTGCTTGCAGAAAAGGCAGCAGTCCTGATTTAGATAATGCGTTTTTCTTTTTCCACAGAGAGTATGTCAGCATCCTTTAGAATCGAGACTCCGGATATTTTTCCAACCACCTCGACCAATATGATCCAGTCGTATTTTTCAAGCGACACTTTGTTTTTTATCTGGTCTGCAATCTGCGTTATTATCTGACTGGAAGAAATGTCGGAGTGTCTTTTTTCAATTGTGATTCTATAGGTATCCTCTGGCTTTAGCTTGTGAATTTGTTCCATCACTGCATGTCCTATGGACTCTGCATCCGTGTTTACCGTGGCAAAAATTGGAATTGCGCGTAGTGTGTATCGCATTGCCCACGGCTCGTCCTTGATTTTTTCATGAATTTTTTTTACAATTTCTTTTGGATCAACTCTAGTCTTTACTGTCAAGATTCCAGACATTTCAGTTATTGTTATCTGCGGATCTGTGTCGCCAAGCTCTTCTAGGATTGCACCTATCTCCTCTCGTGTCTCTCCCTCAAAATGCCTAGCACAAGTAACCATCAAGTCCAAATGTGATTTGAGATTTCTTTCATTCAGTAATTATATGTTTGAGGGTTTTTCCAAAAACTAAATAACGAATTCGACATTCATTGTATAGTTGAGTACAAAACCAGATCTGGATAACGACTTTGAGGATGATTTTGAGGATTCTGAGGAAGAAGAAATCGAAGAAGAAGATTTTGACTAGATAGTAAGACCGTAGCCGTCTGCAAATTTGTTAAACGTATTGTATGCATGCAGGAATTCCCGTCCGACATTGCTTATCTTGTACTTGCATGCGCCAGTTGAGTTTGTCTGCTCCAAGAGGCCCTGTGCAACTAAGTTGTTCAGAATTTTAGAAATTCTTCCATGTGAAATGTTTGCCTTTCTAATCAGATATGTGATGCTTGCTCCCTGCTCGTCCGGCGTGTCGTCTCGGGTAGTCAGTAGAATATCTCCGATTATCTGCATATGAGTCCTATATGATGACATGCCTGTGTGAGATACTCAGACGTAATTCTTCAATATGTTAGCGGGATAAAATTAGTTGACAAAATTATTTTATTGCGTAGGTTTTGAGCCTAGATGTTCTCGTCAAACTTTATCTTAGTTAGCGGCACCTTTGTCACCGGAATAAAGAGCATTATCAGGCCAGCAATCTTTGTTGAAATTGAAACCACATTCAAAATTGATTGCGGGAAAACAAAATAGTACCACCCCAAAAATTCGCCAATCGCAAGTGCCCACAAGCCACCCGCAACCAAAATAGCGGTCTTTCGTCTGCTTGCAAAATACGAAAGTATTGTCTCAATTGCTCCATATGCCAGCAGAATAAACGAAATTGATCTTATGATGTTTTCAATTGAGATGAACGAAATTAAAAACAGCGGCACCATTCCAATTGATCTCAAATAATTTGATTTTGGGAAAAATGATTTTATTGTATGTGAGAACGCGATGAAAAAATACCCGACAGTCTGCACTGCAATGCCGAGTGTCTGTACCCATCTTTCAACATGTCCTGTTTTGTACACAAAAATATCCAGTGTCTGACCTGCCCACATTATGAAAAACCCCACACCTATTGAAAAAAATGCAAGCGTTAGCCTGAACAGGGTGGGACTGCCGGTGTTTCTAAAACCGATATAGGAGATGGTTCCAATTATCAGTCCAACTACAAATCCAACCAGATTCAAAATATTTTCTAGAAATAATTCCAAATTACATTAACAGTGTGTATTGGTTGATTTTAAAAGTTAATCCCATTCGTCAAGCGATCCAGCGGTATGACCTTCAGTGCTGACCGTGTAATCCCCAAGTATGTCAGAATATCTAGCGTCACTATGGGCAACATACTTTACATATTCTCCGTAGGAAATGTCCAAATTACAATGATCGCACTTGACAAATGCAAAGTCTGGTGAAAGCTCTGCCACGTCTTTGCACTTGGGGCACTTTATCTTCATGATATCATTTGGGCTTTTTGCTTATTATCCATTATGAAAG
>JAHEXS010000117.1 GCA_023252015.1 Candidatus Nitrosotenuis sp.
ACTGGATTCTGATTATGTCATATGTGGAGACTTTAACATAGAACAGGTCCATGAAGAAATGAAAAAAGCTTCTGGTAAAAATGATGGAAGCAAAGAGATTCTAAAAAAACTGTTTGGCGCGCTAATATCAGAAGGACTCATAATTCCTGAGCAAATACAAAACAGCCCAAGCAATTTGGACAGGACAAAACACTTTGATCAGATTGGCTATCAACACTATCCGGATTCTACAATCGAGTTCAAAAAAGGCGGTGTAATTGATTTTGTTGGGGTAGTTTACATTGGAGATGAAAAACTAAAATTCAAAATGACTGATCATCTTCCGATGTGGGCTGAATTCTCTACAAGTGTAGACACGAAACCAAAATACATCAATCCATAAAATCAAATTTTGGAAACTACAAGTATTTTCGCATGTCGTCTTTCCAGACTTTGTCAACAGGACTTTTTATCCATCCCTCTGACATAAAGTCCGTAACCATCTTGTTTTTGTAAAATAGTTTTATTGGTGCACCAGCAAGCTTGTGAATTTCTGCACTTACCTTTGTACTTCCTGACAAGACATCCTTTTCTCTGATAAACAATCTTATGTCTATCTCATCGTCTGACGCCGTATTCTTGTCGTCCTGCTTCCATCCTGCCCACAGGCACAGCCCAATCTCATTTTCTTCCTCAGTAGGCTTGTAGTTTGAATCTCCTGGCTTTTTTATCTCCTCAAAATACTTGTATGCGTGAATTGAGCTGTTCCATGTTCCTGGAAATTTCACTTCAGTACCCTTGTAATATTCTACTGCAGACCAGCCAGTCAAAAACGGTTTTAATCTGTTATCTATGTTGGCATAGTCAGATTGCTTTAGTGAAAATATGCGTGTCATAATTTTAAAAAATTAATTTACAAACTAAAATTGCCAGTGTCAGTCCACTCGTTTTTCAAAAGTGTCCACCAATCAAGTGCGTCTCCTGTCATGATGTACTGGTATGGCAAGTACCCATAACCTTTCTCTCCCCAGTCGTCTCCCCATGAATTTCTCATAATGATGGCGCCAGTAGTTTCCTTTGCGGCAGGATTGGAGTTTTTTATTTTGATGTCATCATCATATCCTACTGCTACTACAGCATGCCCGCCTTCCACTTTTTCCTTGGGTTCTGGGAAGGGTATCTTTCCAGAGCTGTCAGCTTCAACGATAGAGCTAAACACAGTAAAACCAAAAATTGAAGGAAGACCCGCAGACAAATTCGTCTTTATGCGTTTTATAAGTTCGTCTGGAGATAGTGAGGGTTGGTCTAGCCTGACATATTTTAGCGCCTGATAGTTGCTTGCAAAGGCATAACAGAACGCAGGTGGCTCAATATTGACATATTCTGGATCATATCGCCAATAATTCTCAGGACATATGCCAAAGAGCGCCATGGCTCCCATGGTTGTTCTAAGATACGCTCCATCATCTGAAGAAGAGCCAAGCAGGTTTCTAGTTGCCTTGTAAAGAAAAAGCCTAGATCCCTCAATGTGTTTTCCAAACGCCCTTCTCTCATAGTACTCTAGCAAACCAACTCCTGCATTTGCAGTGCATGAATTTAGCTGTCCCTGGTTTTCTATTGGCGAAAACCATTTTCTAAGATCTATTTTTGTAGCAAGGCTTGCTTTTGGAGTCTCAACTCCTACTTTTTTTAGCAAAGGTGCAATGTCCTTGTGTTGGCATGAAAAGTCCCTATGATCTGGCAAATCAGGAATCCATCCCATGCCTTTCTTGCTAGCCATGATGGGGGTGACTTCTTGGAATACGTTAAAAACATTTCCGATCCACAAAATGTCATAAATTATGATTTATTGATTTTTTTGTAAATAAAATTGAAAATTATTATAATAAATCAAAAGAGATAGTTTGCTCAAAATCTGCTGCTTATGTGTATGACAAATCTAAAACCACGAGAGCTTATGTCATACACATTACCAATTTTTTCCACGCAGGCTCTGGGAAAAGCGCGCTCCTTTGCGTCGCTGAAAAGGGCATGGCTCTCTGCCATTATGGTTTTTTATTAATTACCCACCCTATTCCAATACCAATACCTATTCCAATTGCAATGCCGATGCCTAACATAACATACAGTTGATTTGTTGTCTGCTTCAGTTGGCTTGTAAGATTATTGATTTGGTTTGTAATATTGGCAATTTGGTTGTTGAGGGTTGTGATCTGTGGATTGTCATCAAGAGGCCCACAACCAGATTCATCAACTGGCAACATCATGGTGTTAGGACATACATCTTTAGAACCTATAACCAAGTCATTATCATCGTCGGAATCACACGCACCGCCTTGTAAATCGCCGTCAAAATTTACTTGATCTTGATTAGAAATTGCCACACAATTATCTACTGCATCAGAAATTGTATCGGAGTCTTGGTCTACACAACCACTATCATTTTGATCTATCTGTCCATCTGCATCGTTGTCAATTTGATCAGAACAACTATTTCCATATCCAAGATTCTCCGGTGTGGATAAGGCTTCAGTGGGAGAAGATTTCAGCTTGAATTCGTCATAGTCTCCAACACCGTCACTATCTGAATCCACAGAAAATGAATTTGTGCCAATCATCAACTCCTCCATATCCTCAAGACCATCAAAATCAGCATCAAGAGTACAACTGTCTACAGGATCATCCTCCAAGTATTTGCTCCAAACTTCCTGTGTTACACCAGGTGGAGGAGGAGGCGGGTATCCAGCACCTCCGGGTTTTACTCTTGTTTGGGAAAATGTACCAGTTGCAGTATCAAAGGTAGTAATCTGGACTTCTTTGTTTACAGGATTTTTTGAATACCATTTGATCCATTGGGGTAACTGTCCTGGCAATGAGGGACCAAAGAATTCGCCATTTATGCCAAATCCGTCGCCTGGATTTTCAGGATATGGACATGCTTTTTTTGGGGCACCAGGAACCTCGCCAACAGGTCCATATTCTTGGATGGTTCTTTCCCCGTCTTCCCACATCTTAACAACCTTGAAAGTAAAACTGTTGGTATCATCACAAATCTTCGCATAATGCAGTCTATGAATCATTTCTCCATCTGTTACTACGGAAGAATGGGTGCTAATCACCCAATCATTAGCAGGACCACCAGACAAATTCTTTTTTGAATTGGGCGGCACCCTTCTTGTGTCCTCAGGACCAGGCCCTGCTGGAGGATCATCAAAAACTGGAGGACATGAAGGAAAAGCATTTTTGTAATGCTGTCCGTCTTTTCCAATGTATGTTATCCATGTTTTTATGTCAGCAGTTGCTTGAGCACTTGCAGGCTTGCTTACAAAACCAATGGTCACTAATGATAGGAATATCACTGAGAACAATATTGCAATTACTCCGAGCCATTTCAGATTCATCTGAACTGCTTGTGAATACAAGTTTTTCGATTTAAACAATTCCCTTTTGTCTTGGCAACAACTTTTTTGTATATTGAACGCCACAAAATATGGCATTATAAAAACTAACGGATGACAGGAAATTGAATTTTTAAAATAAATTCTGTTTTATTTTCAATTGGTTGTAATTTTTATTAATTTTATGGTTTAATGCTTGCCACCACAAAATAAATCCAATTTTTAATTTTTTAAAACATGTAATGGATCAGATATAGCATGTTATCTGATGATAGATACGCAACATTTTATAGCTAACAGAACTGAGGGCTACATGCGAGTTATAAAATGAAAGTAATAGATATGAGACCTAAGAGTGCCAGAAAAGAATTCAAGGCCAACATCGAGGTTCTTGCACGCCTTGCAAATGCATTTTCTGAGAGTAGAACAGTAAAAAAGACACATCTGTATTTTGTTTCAAGAACAAACTGGAGTTCATTTGATAGATATCTAAGCTGGCTAAAAAGCAACAACTACGTTGAATGTAAAATGGATGAAAAAGAAGAAAAATATCAGTTAACCGATACAGGCAGAGCTTTTACCAAGACAGTTACAGGCGTAACTTATGTGAAGTTCACGACCCCAGAATTCAATACTGGTGTGTTCTTTGAGAACCAGGACAGTGGCACAACATGGAATACCGCATTTGGCTCAAATCCGTCAGCAACAGCTCAATACAGTAAAGACGGCGGAAGCACAATACACTCCAACAGGATTTTAGTAACTTTCAATTAATTTCATAATTTCAATTTATCAGCAATCTCACATTAGATGCTCTAGAAACCAGAAAATTTAGATCATTAAAGGTACGTTTATGCTCACTT
>JAHEXS010000118.1 GCA_023252015.1 Candidatus Nitrosotenuis sp.
GCAAGAACATTTGGACCCATGTCGCCATCATTGATTACAAGATCAAACCCAATTGTATCAAATAGCTTGGCTTCTTTTCGCAAACAGCTGCTGACCTGCCTTACTAATGGTGGCTTGCCAGAAATTGGCAAAAATAAATTCAACATTGACAGACAAATACTGGGACCATATTTTCCGTCAATTGGAGTTGGCATCAGAATTTCATGTATGTTTTGTTTTTTGTCTGGGAACCTTGTAAGTAATTTTTGATAGATTTCCTCCTTACTGGAGTAATGAACCTCATACTCGCCTTTGACGTAGTTTGATATCTCATCATTTAGTGACATCATCCTGGAATAATGCCCATTTCCCCATGAGTAGATGAACTGGCCTATCTTTTTCACAAATTCAATTCAAAATGGCCTGCATAAATTTTCAATGTTTGTCTATGGAATCTAAAATGTCATGTATGTTGTTTAGTCCTACCTTTATCGTGACGGATTTTTTTTCCTTCATAGACTTGGCTACAATATCTGAAATCTTGGCATCTGAGCCTGTTTTTTCAAATTTAATTTTTCCAAGCTTTTCGATCTTGTGGAGGTGTTTGCCTAAGCCTATCTCCTTTGCGGTTTTGATTATGGAATCATCAATTCCTGCAAGGGCGATCCACGGAAGACAATCATTCTGCAATATGATATTTACATTTTCATCAATAAACCACAATGGAAATGCAAGAGGGGAAAGTGGAAGAGATATTCTTTTAATTTTTTCAAGTTTTGCTACACGGCAGAGAATTTGAGTTATGGTCTTGATCTTTGCCTGAGCTGATTTTGTATTTTGCTCCATGTTTGGAATTTCAAAAAAATCCAAAGTAACTTTGGCCTGTACCATTCTTGGAAGAATACGGTTTATCATTTTGACTAAATCATGCAGATTAGAATCATCGTAGCACACAATAATTTTCACATCAAATCCCTGCTTGATTGATTCAAGACAAGAAATAGCTGATATCTCATCATGAATGCAACATATTGCATTGTCGCCCTGTGAATTGTACGGTATGCCGCCGTGACCGTAATCCATGAAAATGGAAACATATGCATTTTTCTTTGTTAAAAAACAATAGATCAGTTTGTCATGCTTTTCCTCACTTCCGGGCTTTGAATCCATCTGAATGGTTTTTTCAATTAATGCAGAAGTTGCTGCAACCTCTACGTCTTTTGGCAAATATCCGGATGAATGCCCTTCTACTTTGACATAGAACTGTTCCCCTCGCAGTAAAAGGCTAGCACCAATCTTTGCTATCGTAGAAACTATCACGTCGAATTTGTTTTCAACGCGTCTCGCAATTGCTATTTTATCCACTCCAAAAAGCAGATTGATTGCAGATGATGCAAAGACAGGATCATTTGCATCAATTATAACAAGATCCTCGTCTCGTGTAATCTGACTGATTTTTTGATTGTTTATTTTTAGAATTTTTTTGATGTTGTTGACAAGGAGAGTTTTTTTGTTTTTGGCAAAAATTGATGGGAAAACAACTACAAAGGCATTCTCATTCATTTTTTTCAATTATTGTAACCTGTTTATAATTTTGAATGATTTGAGTGAAAAAACATCTCGCAATAATTATAAAACAAACTAAAGACAAGACTAGTATTGGTAAAGTTCACTCAAGAGGAAGTTGACAAAATTAACTCTAATCTAAAGACACCAGAGGATGCTCTAAGATGGGCATTTGATACCTTACATGACAAGGTTGCAAAGGCATCAAGCTTTGGAGCAGAAGATGCTGTAATTACAGATATGATGATAAAGCTAAACCCAAAGGCGAGATTTTTTACATTGGACACAGGAAGGCTAAACCAAGAAACATACGACGTAATGGACAGAACCAGCAAAAAATACAACATCCATTTTGAGGTAATGTTTCCAGATACTGAGGAGGTACAGCAAATGGTAAGGACAAAAGGAATCAACTTGTTTTACGAGAGCGTGGAAAACAGGAAGCTTTGCTGTTAAATAAGAAAGGTCAAACCGCTAAACAAAATTCTAAGCACTCTTGATGGCTGGATAACTGGCCTAAGACACGATCAAAACGAAAACAGACAAAAAGCGTCCATGGTTGAAATAGACAAAATGCACGGCGGAATACTCAAAATAAATCCATTAATTGATTGGACTTGGGAACAAACACTAAACTACGTAAAAGAACACGAACTTCCATACAACAAACTCCTCGATATGGGCTATACCAGCATAGGCTGTGAGCCATGTACAAGGGCAATAAAACCCGGCGAGGACCTAAGAGCGGGACGTTGGTGGTGGGAAAATGACACGCACAAGGAGTGTGGACTTCATATGGACCACAGCAAAACAACATGAGCCAAAACACTGGAGCTATTCGACCTCACGGTGGCAAACTGGTAAACCGAATTACACAAAAAAACACATCTGGAATGTATTCATTTTCTGTAAGTGAGGATCTTGCAAACGACGTAGAAAATATTGCTGATGGAATTTTCAGTCCATTGGAAGGATTTCTTTTACGCGAGGATTTTGAATCAGTCATAAACAAGGGAAGACTTGCAAACAATTTACCCTGGACAGTTCCAATTGTATTAGATGTAGACAAGGAAACTGCTACCAAGATGAAAGAAGCAGGAGACGTTCTGTTAAAGACAAAACATGGCGAGTTTGCAATTTTGCATGTAGAGGAAACCTACACATTTGATAAAGAAAAGGCAGCAAAGGCAGTTTATGGAACTAATGACGTAAATCATCCTGGCGTGGCAAAAACATTTTCAATGAACGAGTTTTTGGTTGGAGGGAAAATCAATTATGTAAAACGACCCTCAGATGATCCAATCAGAAAATACCGAATGACTCCACTCCAAACAAGAAAATCATTTGGGGATGCTAACTGGAAGTCAATTGTTGCATTTCAAACGAGAAATCCACCACATGTTGCGCACGAAATGTTGCAAAAAACATCACTGACAACGCATGATGGTGTTTTTGTAAATCCGTTAATAGGAAAGAAAAAGTCTGGCGACTTTGTTGATGAGGTAATCATAGATGCATACGCCACTATGATTGAGCATTATTATCCAAAAAATAGATCTATACTTGCAACACTCCACACAGAAATGCAATACGCGGGACCAAAGGAGGCAATACATCATTCTATAATGAGACAAAACTATGGTTGCACACATATCATAATCGGAAGAGATCACGCAGGCGTTGGAAAATATTACTCGCCGTTTGCAGCACAAGAAATATTCTCAGACTATCCTGATCTGGAAATAGAGCCGATCTTTTTCCCGGCATTCTATTATTGTAGAAAATGCCTTGCATTTACAAATGAATGTGCGTGTCCACACGGAGAAGAGTTTAGAGAGCAGATTAGCGGAACCAAGCTTAGGGCACTAATTGACGAAGGAAAATCCCCATCCGAATTCATTATGCGCCCAGAGGTTGTTAAAGTAATCATGAACCACAAAAAACCCTTTGTGGATTAGGTTTATCATATCATGAAATATACAACACACATTTTGATCTTATCTGTCTTTGTCATGGTCTTTTTGCCTGCACATGCGCAGAGCTTTTCAAATCCGTCATTAATACTCCAAACAATAGATGTGTCTCCGGACGAATTTAACAAAGTTTCACAAGACGCAACAATAACTAAACTAGATAATACCCATGCTGGAAGCTGGCAAATTACAATTGAAAATAAATTATTGTATGCAAATCCAACCGGAAGTGCAGTTGTGCGATTCTATGACGCAAATACTGACAAATTCATTGAGGTCGGCATGGATAGCCCATCTGACCACAGACTCTGGGTAGGACTGCAATTACCTGGTGAAGGATACTTTTCTGTCACACATGTAGACAAGGACGGATGGTCTGACAGTACCAAAATCATTCTTGCATACAACGATGATCAGGGTGTATCTATCAGTAATGGAAAACGGGTAGTCGTGACAAATCTGGATCTGAGAGGATTTGCTGTAAATGCCTACTCCGTATATGGCATGGAGGAATCGACAGATCCACCAGCAATAAATTCTGGCAAACTTACATTTGACGTGCTATCAGGAGATGTATCGAAGAATCCGTTTCATTATTTCCCATTTTATGTAAGCGGAGCTGCTGCAGCACTAGTTGGCATTTTGTTGCTAATCAAGAAGCGTTCCTAGTCTTGTAGTATTTGCATAGTTTCTTGATTTTGCAAACATCGCACATTGGA
>JAHEXS010000119.1 GCA_023252015.1 Candidatus Nitrosotenuis sp.
CCCTGCATGGTATTTCGCTGCGGGAGTTGCCAAGCCCGGCCAACGGCGCTAGCTTGAGGGGCTAGTATCTTAGGATTTCGTGGGTTCAAATCCCACTTCCCGCATCCTCTTAATTATTTTTTAATTTTCTTTATGGTGTCAATCAGCTCTTGCCGCCTTATTTCTTCGGTAAGCGCGGTTCTTGTCTCTTCGACTAGAATTCTGTCGACGTCGAGCTTTCGCCTTGCCTCCTTTACTATTTTATCAAATGACGCAAAGGGGTACAATTGCAAGTAGAGATCCTCCATCAAATCAAATGTCTTTTTTGCTTTTTCGAGTTGTCCGGTTCTGATTCTGTCGTAAATGTTTCGCCTTAATTCTCCTACGCAATCAAGTAATCCCAAAACATAGGATTCGTCTTTTACCTTGAGTGACTCAAAGGTGGGAACCGGTTTGTTTTGTATGATTGCTAAAAATGATGACGCTTCGACAAATTCCTGCTCTGACGGTATGAGATAGCGGTACAGGCTTTGATCAATTTCCTTTCGAAACTTTTCTAGCAGTCTTTTTGCGCTTTGAATTTTTGCAGATGCGCTTTTTGTATCGTTTCTGTGAATGCTAATGATGGATTCGCTGCACAAAGTTATGATCTGACGCGTATTTTTTATGAGATCCTCCCTGCTTTCCTGAGTTTTTTCCAAAGATTTTGAAATCTTTGCCAAAGAAGTTTTTGCATCTTTTAGTGACATGGAATCATCAAATTGGAACTTGCATAAAGTCGTTTTCCAGATTGCTTTATTTTACCTGAACAAAATCAATCCATCATGGAAATCACTGTAAAACAGATGTACCAAATTGAAGAAAACGGTCACCAGATGGGCTTTCCACGCCAGCTCATGATGGAAAATGCGGGAGCGTCATTGGTAAAAGAACTTGTAAACAAATTTGGAAACCTGTCTTCAAAAAAGGTACTAATCTTTGCAGGACTTGGAAATAATGGAGGCGATGCACTGGTTGCTGCAAGACACCTGGCAGGACATGGTAGCAAAATAACAGTCGTTCTGCTTGGCAACCCAAAGGACATCAAGACAACAGAATGCAAAACAAATTGGCAAATTCTCAAAAAAATGAAATCAGTAAAACTAACACAAGCTCTTAATGATGTGCGCGACCTCAAACCAGACATCATAATTGACGGAATTTTAGGAACAGGCATATCTGGTGAAATTAGAGAGCCGCAAGCATCGGCAATTGATGTAATAAACAAAACAAGGGCATTCAAGGTAGCGGTAGATGTCCCAACTGGACTTGATCCTGATACTGGCCTGACTGCCGACAAGTACGTTACGACAGACATGACGGTGACCTTTCATAAAATGAAAAGAGGGATACCAAAAGGCGCAGACATTTGTGGAAAGATATTTGTTGAAAAAATTGGCATTCCGCCAGAAGCAGAGATTGGAGTCTTATGATAGTGCATCAACTACAAGTGGGAAACATGCAGAATTTCACCTATGTCTTGGAAGATGAGGAAACAAGTGAGGCAATAATACTTGATCCGTCATGGGATCTAGATGAGATAAAGCGAATCATTGAAAAAAATAATCTTATAATAAAATACATTGTAAACACACATCATCACTTTGATCACACGTTAGGCAATGAATCCATGGCAAAGGAAACAGGTGCAAAAATTATCCAGTATGTTACATCAACCCTGAAGCATGACATATCGGTATCTGACGGTGAGAAGATAAAGTTTGGAAATTCAGAACTGGACGTTCTTTATACGCCAGGACACTCTAAAGACAGTATGTGCCTTGTGGGAGATGGAAAAATCTTTTCAGGCGACACATTGTTTGTTGGCACTTGTGGGCGCGTGGATTTGCCTGGCGGAGATGCAAGGGAGCTGTACCACAGCCTAGTTGACACCCTAAGAAAATTGAACGATAATCTGCTCATGTATCCTGGCCATAACTATGGAACTACACCGACTTCAACAATCGGTGAGCAAAAAAGGATGAACCTTGTAATGCAGCCAAGAACAGAGCAAGAATTTTTGGAAATGATGGGAATAAGCTAGTTGTCAAAAGATATAGAAGTTTTCGGTAATCGAACTCGCGGACAAGAATTCCTAGATGGGCTGGGAAAAAAACAATTCATGTTCTCCCTTGTCATATCATATACAGATACCTGCACCATTCCTGGGATAACAATTGCTGGAAAAAACCCAGAACTCTTGGCATACACTCCACCAGCTGATGCAGAATTTCTCAATTTTGGATACTGTAGGTGCATTGATGCCATTCCAATGAGTCCTGATGGAAAGCCAACACCCGGATTACTTACAAAAGCGGCACTGGAGGCGGCAAGCATCCCAAATATCATAATAAACGCAGGAAGCAAGATTGTGCCAAAATTGCCTTACTTTGAAACCGGACTAGATTATGGCAAAAACATTGCAGTGGAATCTGCCATGCCGCTTGACTCTGTTACGCAAGCAGTGGAATATGGAAGAATGATTGGCAGGACTTTGGGATCATCTACTGATTGTCTTGTGATTGGCGAGACCATCCCGGGTGGCACTACTACTGCTCAGGCGGTACTAACTGGCCTTGGAATCAAAGCAAAAGTAAGCTCATCCATGCCAGAAAATCCAGCATCACTAAAAAATAAAATTACAAACGATGCGCTAGCAAAAATCAAATCTACAAATCCCTTTGATGTTGTCGCGGCTGTTGGCGATCCAATGATTCCAACTGTTGCCGGAATGCTCAGTACTGCGTCTTCTATAACTAGAGTAATTCTTGCTGGCGGCACACAGATGGCAGCAGTCCTCGCTTTCTCAAAAATAACTGGATATGAGAAAAAAAATGTCGCAATAGGAACCACCTCTTATGTGGTTGATGACAATACAGCAAACCTTGTTGATACTATAAAACAAATTGATGACATTCCTGTGTTATCTGCAAAACTTGCCCTGAAGGATTCCAAAATAGATGGACTGAAGGCATTTGCGGATGGTTTTGTAAAGGAAGGAGTAGGTGCGGGCGGTGCATCAATTGCTGCAATGCTAAAAATTGGAATTGATTCAAAACATTTGCTGGAATTATCCGAAACAGAATATCAAAATATTATTTTACAGTCACAGACTTAGCCAAATTCCTTGGATAGTCAGGATCGGTATTTTTCTCAATTGCGGCATAATATGCAAGTATCTGTATTGGAATGATTTCAATTAGTGGGTACAATGCATCATCTATCGTTGGAATTTCAATCCAATGATCATATACATCACTTGGTTTGTCAGATATTCCGATTATTTTTGCTCCTCTTGCCTTGATTTCTCGCGCGCTAGTCAGTGTGTCTGTATAGGTAAAGTCATTTGGATTTATTATTATGACATAAACGCTCGAATCCATGAGTGCCAATGGTCCGTGCTTTAGTTCGCCTCCAGGTATTCCCTCTGCGTGAATGTATGTTAGTTCTTTGAGCTTTAGTGCGGATTCTGCGGCAATTGGATAATGCACGCCTCTTCCCAAAATGTAAATGTCAGAAACCTCCTTTAGATCCTTTGCTATTTCCTTAATTTTAGAGTGGTCCTCAAGTGTTTTTGCAATGGACTCTGAAATTTTCTTATTGTCAAATTTGATGCAGCCATCGCAGAGTTTTTCGGTTATTTTGTAGATTATGCTTAGTTGTGCCGTAAAACTCTTTGTTGCCGCAACCCCGATTTCTGGTCCGCAGTTCATGCCAATCACAAGCGATGATTCCTGCGCCAAAGAAGATGTAAGCGTGTTTACTATGGCAAGTATTTTTGAGTTAGACTTTTTTGCAATGCTCACTGCCTCTAAAACATCCGCACTTTCCCCGCTTTGTGAAATTGCAACAAGTATGGAGTTTGACTCTATAGCGTCTGGCGCAAAAAATAACTCACTTGATATTATTGGCTCTGCCTTTATTTTTGCATATTTTTGCCAAAGATATTTTGCTACAAGTGCAGCGTTGTAGCTTGTGCCGCTTCCAGTGATGTAGATGTTTCTCGCGTGCTTTAGAAAGTCTGCTACCGAATCAATTACAGTTTTTGATTTTTCACCTGCCTGAATTACTGTTTCTGGTTGCTCTGATATTTCTTTCAATGTAAAATGCGCATAATCACCCTTGTACACATCTGCAAATTCCTTTGATACTTTGGTAACTTGGTGCTTTACTGGAATTCCCTCAAAATTAAAAATTTGAATGCCGATACGATCAAGT
>JAHEXS010000120.1 GCA_023252015.1 Candidatus Nitrosotenuis sp.
ATTCTTTTTCCACTTTCATATAGTTCGTATTTGATTAGCTGTAAAATGATAGACTTGTAGTTCGGATCGGTGACTTTAAAGTCAATTTGTATGGTTGCCTGCTCGTCCGTAACCTCTACAACAGATAGGTTGGCAAGCTCAATTTGAAGAGGTATAACCTTGATTGGCGCAGGCGAGATTTTGCCCAAACCGTCTTTAGATATGTCGTTGATAAACTGTGAGCCTGAAAATGCAATGAATCCTATTATTCCTGCTATTACTGCTGCGACTATTGCAAGAATAAGTCTAGAGTTCAACGACAATTTTTGTTGTTTTTGTCTATCTAAACGTTAAGATAAAATGCTTATAGGAATAATTTTTTTGTGAATAGTGATGCAATATTTTCAGGCAGTAAGAATTGGAAAGGAACGATCAAGTAAATCACAAATGATTCTCTTCAAGCTTGGCGGATTTGCGATGCTAACCCTAACTACAAAAAAGAAGGACGGACAGTTTCTTCCAATTGGAGAAGAAAATCTTGTTGCGGTGATTCATACCGCTGATGGATATGTTACCATACTGGTTGATTCGGAAGGATACACAAAGGCGCAATCAAAGGTACTTGAAAAAGATGCTGCAATGGAAATTTTCAAAAAAGCAAAAGAATCTGGAATAGAAGAATATGCTGGGGAAAAAGTGGAAATTTGGACAGAACAGTATCCGACTGTACAAAACGAGCCAAAGTGATTCTTAGAGTATAATTTCGGTTCCAACTGGTAAACCCTTGATTGCCTTTTCTAGAATCGAAATATCTGCTTTTAGTACACGTGTCTTGATTTTAGAGCGCTCAATTACTTTGAGTGCCACTATATCCATTAGGTCATAGCCACCTGCAAGGGAATCCTCATGTACCAAAATATTGCGCAAGTTCCTCAGTTCAATTCTTTTGAACTTTTTTGCCTTCGGGTTTTTTCTTGGGTCCGAATCGTAAATTCCATCGACATCTGTTGCGTTTAGAAATTCTGACGCCTGCACCTTTTCGGCAATCAATGCTGCTGTTCCGTTTGTGCTTTGTCCTGGATGCAGTCCTCCTGCCACAACAATCAGTCCGCTGTCTACTGCATTTCTTGTCTCTGTGAGAGTAGTCGGTGGGTGCGGATATGCCTTGTCCTTTAGTGCATAGATTAGGAGTTTTGCGTTAAGCCTTGAAACTTCAATTCCCAGCTCATCAAGTGTTGATTCATCTGCGCCAGAAGAACGTGCATGCGAGATATAGTGTCGTGCAATTTTACCTCCGCCCGCTATTATGATTGGTTGGCAAATTTTGCTAATTTTTACAAGAAATGTTGCATAGTCTTTAAGCAGTTTTTCGTTGTTTTCTATTCCAAAGACTCGCCCAGAGAGCTTGATTACAATTCTTTTTTTTGCCATCTAATCACCAAGAATCGATTTTGCTGCAATTTCAACTTTTTTTCTATATCGTGCGGGAGTATAGATTCGTACAATATTCATGGATCCGGCTATTGAGGAAACCACAGGTATTTTTGAAAACGGAATTTCCTTTATTGATGATTTTGTCGAGTCCTCTGTTATTAGTATGATTGATTTTGATTTTTCCTTAGACGGTGTAAGTGGCAGTGATGAAGTAGTTGTTGTATCCACAAATATCTCATTTATGCTAACTTTGGATTTTTTTGCAATGTCCTGTTTTAGCTTGCTTTCCTGGGATTTTGTGAATTTTTTGTCTGTTAGTTGCTCGTAGATGCATTTTAGCAGATTCCTATTTTGATAGTCCTCCGCAAACTGCTTTGCTCTTCTTAGGTCGTCCGTGTCTGTTGATAATGAAAGAATTTGTGATACGGTAAACTCATCTGTTAGCTTGACATATTCGTCCAAATTTAACGAGGTAAAGTTCAAACGATCATCTGCAAGTCTAATGGATTCCAACATCATTACTTCTGCTGCTCTTACAGTTTTGTGAAAGTAGACTGCCTTGAACATCTGGTATCTGGATAGAATCATGGATTCAAACGAATACAGTGCAGACCTGTCAAGTGCAAGCCTGCTTTTGTATACATCAAGAGATTGGATAATTCTCTGATGATCTATTTTTGCGTGCTCTGCTCCTGTAAAGTAGCCATCCCGCTGCAGGTAATCCATCATGTCTGCGCTAAGTGAGCCTGAAACAATCTCATTAACGAATCGGTATTTGGTATCGCCAAAGGCAAGCTTTGTTATGAATTTTTTATCAAATCCTGACTTTGAGAGTGTGTCTCCAATTTCAGATTTTAGTATAATATTTTTTCCCATCTCCTCGTGCGAGATTTTTCTTTTTTCCTGTAATACTTCCTCAAATAGATGTGAAAACGGTCCGTGTCCTACATCATGGAGCAGGGCTGCAAGTCGGATATTTTGTATTTGATCTGGATTTAGCAGTCCTTTTTCTTTTAGCGCATTTGCTGCCTGACCTGCAATGTGCATTACACCAAGTGAATGCTCAAATCTAGAATGTTGTGCACTGGGATAGGTAAGATGCGCACCTGAGAGCTGCCTTATTCTTCGCAGCCTTTGAAAGATTGCGGAATCTATTATCTTCAGTTCTGTTTCATAGACTCGAATAAAGTTGTGAATTGGGTCTACAATATCAAGAAACGGCTTCATAGTTTTGCAATCTTTTTTGAAAGTATCTCCATTATGGATTGGTGAACATCTTCTTTTGTACGTGAAGCATCAACTAGTTTCCAGTCTAATTTTTTTGCAAGCTTTCTATAGGTTTTTGATATTTGTTCTAGGAATTTTCTGTCTTTTTCGAACTTGTCTCGTTTTGATCTTTTGCGACTAAAGGATTCTTTTTGGGATACATCTAGTACTATAACCAAATCTGCCTTTGGAAGGCCCTCATCCAAGTTTTGAAGCCATTTCAAATTAAGATTATTTACAACACCATAAACGAGATTAGATTGATAGTATCTGTTCATGATTAGAACCGAGTTTTCAGAATGCGCCTTTTTGATTTCTTGCAGTTTTTCCCATCGGTTTGCAGCTAAAAGGCAATGAATTACCTGTGGGGGAAACTTTCTTTTTCCATGCAGAAAATTGTCAATTTCTTTTCCAAGTGGGGTGGTATAGTCGGGAAAGCTGAAAATTTTTGTTCTTATCTTTCTTGCTTTTAGTGTTTGTGCCAAAAGCTCAGACTGGGTTTTTTTTCCTGCCTGATCACTTCCTTCAATTACAATAATCAATTGTAATGAGGTGAAATGCTAGTAATTAAAAATCTATCAAGGTTTAGCTAATTAGTCATATGTCTACAGGCATGATTTTCAGAAAATCACTATATTTTTAAAAGAAATTTCAAGGTGAAATGAGTTTTTTCTCTAAACAAACTTTCTAACTTTACAAATTACAACAATTGGAGCTACAAAGTATATTCCTGCATTCAATAGAATCAAAGAAATTCCATATCCCAATACTTCAAATTCTGAATCCATATCCACATAGTTTAGAACTGAAATAGAAGAAATCATTGGAGTAATAGCAATCCTTACAGCTTCTTTGAATACAGGATTCTCTCTTTCCCAATCGGCAATTGTTGGTGAAAATGAGTAGTAGAATTGGTTGAATCCAACCATGAAATTAGAACCTGATTCAGTTTGTAGTAGTTTGTTGTCTCGTAATTCCCTAAGACGTTGTACTTGGGGAGATAGTTCTGAGCCATACGTAGCGGTTGCAATTAGGCAGCCACCACCGCTTACATTTTTTGAAATATTTTGACTCTCTTTGTTTTGGTTAACAGCTATGTCCTGACCCTCTTTGTTCTGGTTAACAGCTATGTCCTGACTCTCTTTGTTTTGGTTAACATTGGTACTCAGGATATCCAAAACTGGCTTGAGTTTTTTGTATTCATCACTTGGAATCATTGTACCGTATTTTTGAGAAATATTCCACCAGAATGGATCATTGGAGTGCTTTATTGCCATCAAAATAAATGCGTCTTTGAAAATTATTTGCTCGGGATAGCAATTTAGCATTAGACCATTTTTCACTTCCTTCATTTGCCAATTAAAACACTCTGTATCATATTCTTGTGATGAGTTATCAAGATCCCATTCAAATCCGTTTGTTATATTCGGTTCAGGATAATTATGTCCCTTAATTAGCTTGATTTTGTTTGAATCCTTGTCATACTTTACTTCTGCATAAAGCGTGTTGGGGTACAGG
>JAHEXS010000121.1 GCA_023252015.1 Candidatus Nitrosotenuis sp.
GTTGCTATCAGATGGCGTTTTTGACCTTCAAGCACGAGAGCGGGTTGGGAAGGAATTATCTTTGTTAATACCATCAAAAATATACGGCTCGCTTGAGATTAAATTCTTGTGGAAAAAACAGAAAATAAAACAGACGTGATTGTTTCAGAAAAAAGAGTAAAACTGCATCTGTTTGAGCCCAGTCAAAGGCAAATCTGGACTGTGGTTGGAATGGGAAAAGAACACTGGATTTCCCCAGAGTTTGACTTTTGTTCATGTGAGGGATATTATTTTGGGAAGCTAAAGAGCAAGAAACCATGCTATCATCTAGAATCTGCAAAACTTGCTCAAAATGAAAATAATGTTGAAATTGTAAAATTCTCTGATGATGAATATTCCGATTTTCTGTCTGGCCTGATATCGGAACTATAGACGACTATTCGTTTCTGATTGAATCTCGCGAGTGACCCATATTCACTATCATTTGGATTACCGCATCAACCGAATAATCGATACCATGTTCGCTTTCCATATGATCTCGTAGTTTTTTAATCAAAGAGAGGCTTTTTTTGCCCTCTAAAACAAAGTCACATTCAAAACCATATTCAACACATGCAAGTCTTATTGTCAATATTTGAAAATTCTATCTTTTTGCTTATAACTTTTGTTTCACTTTGTTAACTGCCTAATCAGTATTTTCAAAAATGGAAATTAAAGTGGAATGGTAGAGATGTCGTCTTTCGAGACTCCTTTCCACAATCCAATCATGCCGACTGGCTCTACTGGTTCGACCTTGGTAATTTTCTGAATTTTGATGTGATCCGGATTTGGTGGCATCCAAAGCATTGCCATGTAGTCACCTACTGCTCCTACCTTGTTTGGAGACGCAGAAAGTATTTTGTCTTTTGCAAATCCTTTCGCAACAAGTGCTTCCACTGATTTGGTTTGCAAATCCATTCTTCCGTGCGTGAAAAGGTAAACCTCTTTTGTTGTGTCTATTTCTGACATGTATGTTCTGATTTTCAAAGGTAAATCAAGGTTTCCTAAAAATCTGGGCTCAAAAAAAGTTAAATTGGCATTAAAAAGACTGCTAAATGTGAAGATTGTAACCATAGGTAGCAGAATTTTTGTTACAAGTTTTCAATTGGCTGGAGTTCAGGGAATTGTTGTGGATAATCCGTCTGAGGCATTTTCAGAAATTAAAAAACTAGCAGATGATCCGGATGTGGGTCTTGTTTTGATAAGCGATGATATTTCTGCACCGATAAACACTGATTTGACAAAACTACGTGCAACAAAATCAAAACCACTTGTATTCTCGTTACCTGCCGCTGGCAGTGGGAAAAAAGAAGTAGATTACAGAAAAATGCTCAAGACGATTCTTGGTGTCTAGAGTCTATCGTATTTTCTAGAATCGTCTGTAAAAGATAGTTTGCTTGATTTTGGCCCCTGCATATACGTGCCAATATATGCAATACCTCCGGCAATTATGCCAGCTGCAAAGACAAGCGCAAAACCGGTTACTGGAATTTCAACTATGCTCATGATTTCAGAGCCTGTAGTTTCATTTCCTATGGCAAAATCAACAAAGCCTGCGCCAACTAGTCCTGCAAACATCATGAGTATGGTGGTTGCCGCTCCACCTACATTCATTCCTACAATCTGCACCCATGCAAAATGTTTTTTATTTCCCCTCACTTGACGATTCAAATTTGTCTCAAGATGGTTGTAAAATATTGCAGTAATTGCAATTACAACAACTAGTGTTATGTACATAAAATAACCAAAAAAGAACCATTTGGCAGGACCGTTGATCGATAGTGACAAGAACTGAATTAGGTTCACATCTGCAAATATTACCTGCATCAAGATCAACGCAACTGTCAGCCCTGTAATGATGGAGCCTTGAATTATTGCAGAAAGTACAAATCTGTTGCCCCAGACACTTGGGTGTTTTTTATCAGAAATCTCAAGGAATTTTCTTCGCTCTGTTTCCTTTTTTTCAATTTCCACGTAATTATAAAATTTTTTCATTAATCTTGATTCATCATCATCAAACCTATCTGGCTCATCCCATCGCGACATTACTAATATGAACTCGATTTTTGTAATAATTGATTTTATGTTCGAATCGAACACATTGTTTGAAAACTCTCCACAGAATTTTCAAATTCATGAATATACATATATCCAAAAATGTTGTAAAAAACATAATGAAAGCCGCATTTGCCACCGGTTCGTCCAAAGTTGAAGTAAATGACGTGCAAAAACCAGTACTTGGATCGGGAGACATTTTGATCAAAATGAAATCTTGTGGCATTTGTGGCTCCGATGTTGAAAAGGTGTTTGGAAAATATGGACAACCTTCAATGCGACTTGGACATGAACCTGCTGGAATAGTGTTAGATGTGGGCTCTGGCGTAACCGAATTTAAAAAAGAAGACCGAGTCTTTACTCATCACCACGTACCGTGTTATTCATGCCATTTTTGCACACATGGAAATGAAACAATGTGTGCAAAATACTATGAAACGAACCTTTCCCCCTGTGGACTATCCGAAGAATACGTGGTTCCTGAATGGAACGTAAAGCATGGCGGAGTCTTGAAAATTCCAGATACATTGTCATTTGATGAGGCCGCAATGATAGAGCCTCTGGCATGCTGTGTTAGAGCGTGGAACAAATTTCAATACAAAAAAGGCGATACCTCTGCAATCTTTGGAACTGGACCTACTGGCATAATGCATATGATGCTTGCAAAGGCACACGAATTTGACAAGGTCTTTTGTTTTGATGTAAATGACTTTAGATTGAATTTTGCAAAAACCTTCGGTGTAACAACCATGACATCGGGAAACCCAAATTCGATTCCTCAACTTCTAGCTGACACGCAAAACCAAGGAGTCGACGTATCAATTGTGGCAACAGGGAGCCTGCGTGCTGTATCTGATGCTATTTTATGTACCAGAAAAGGCGGCACAATTGTTCTCTTTGGAGTTCCATCAAAGGGCGCAACAATGGACATTGACATGAGTGTGATTTACTCTAAGGAAATAACACTGGTTCCAAGCTATGCTGCGTCCGATCACGACACAAAACAATCACTGGAACTAATCGCGTCTGGCAAGGTGGATGTAAAAAAACTAATCACACACAGATACCCTCTGTCTGAATCGCAAAAGGCATTTGAACACGCTCATACTGGCGAAAATGCGATGAAAATAATCATTAATGCCTAGAAAAGATTAAGAAGGGTTCGAAATTTTTGAGAGTGAATAGAATTGGATTGGGGTTTAAAAAACAGAATTGCAAGCATAATCAAGCCAACTAATAACAGGGGCGTAATGCTCGCCATAGATCATGGTTATTTTTTAGGACCGACAGAAAAACTTGAAGTACCAAAGCGAACAATTAGTCCTTTACTGAAGTATTGTGATTCATTGATGGTAACTAGGGGAATCGTTAGGACATCTGTTGATCCAAACTTTCCGGTTCCAATAGTATTGCGTGTCTCTGGCGGCTCTAGCATAATTGGAGAAGATCTCTCAAATGAAAAAATTACAACAAGCGTAAAAGATGCAGTTAGAATTAATGCGAGTGCACTGGCAATGTCAATCTTTGTTGGTGCAAAATATGAGCACAATTCTCTGGTCAGTCTTGGAAACTTGGTAAATGAAGCCGAAGAATACGGACTTCCAGTTTTAGCAGTAACTGCCGTAGGAAAAGAGCTTGAAAAAAGAGACGCGAGATACCTTTCACTATCATGCAGAATTGCAGCAGAATTTGGCGCACATATAGTCAAGACATACTATTGTGAAAACTTTGAAAAAGTTGTAAACAGCTGCCCTGTACCAGTAATAATCGCAGGTGGACCAAAGATTCCAGAGCGCGATGCGTTGGCATTAACATACAATGGAATCAAGTCTGGCGCCGCAGGAGTTGACATGGGTAGAAACATTTGGCAATCCCAATATCCAATCCCGATGATTCGTGCAGTAAGAGCAATAGTTCACTCTAACTATAATCTTAATCAAGCATACGAATTATTCCAGAAGCTCTGTAAGGAATATCCAGTAAGAAATAATTCATCACAAATCTTCCAAGGGAGACTACAAAATCCGCAACGCCTGCAACAAAATCAACAGCAACAAAAACCTCAACAAAACCAACCAAAACCTACACAATCAAAGCCATTCCAAAATC
>JAHEXS010000122.1 GCA_023252015.1 Candidatus Nitrosotenuis sp.
ATTTGGGTTGGTTTCAAAGTCTTTTGACTCTTGCCATTTTTTCCTCCACTTTTCCTCTATTCTATTCCAGTCTATCATAAATTCACAGTCTTTCTTATCAACAATTCTGCGTATGCGAGCGCATCAGAAAGATTCGATGTGTCCTTTCCTCCGCCCTGCCCAAATCTTGTGTCTCCTCCGCCAGAACCACCAAGTTTTGCAGAAATTTCCTTTACCAAATCTCCTGCCTTGAAAGTCTTTGATGCCTCTGCTCCAGCAAAAACAATAATTCTGATTCCTCCCCCCTTTACAATCAAAGCGCAGTAAATGGCAGATGGATTTTGCGTGATTACATCCTCTCCAACTGCAATGTGAAAATCTTCATCCAATTCTTCATCAATCACGGAATAAAATTTCAAGGCACCAAAGCTTTTGGCATTATCAACTGCCTGCTTTGCCACTGTACTGCTGGTCCTTTTGATTAATTGTTTTAGTTTCTTTTTTGCAAACTCTGAATCATTCATTGCATGCTCAAATGATTTGAGTAGTTTTTCTTTGTTTGATCCAAGTGATTTTATTATTGTGGACAAGTTGCTTTCCTGTTTTTGCACATATCTAATTGCGGCTTCTCCAGAAACAAACTCTAATCTTACAACTCCGTCTTGAATTCTTTCTGATTTTGTAATCTTGATCAGTCCAAGATCTCCAGTCCTTCTTACATGCGTGCCGCCGCATGCCTCGACATCAAAGTCCTCAATTCTTACAATTCTTACCGATTTTACAGGAACAACTCCTCCCTGGTATATTCTAAAACCAAATGTTTGTTCTGCTTGCCCGCGATCATATTCTTTGATTGTAACTGGGAGATTTTTTTGAACTATCGAATTTGCCACATTTTCAATTTTTTTAATATCTTCTTCATTAAGGCTGGAGTGGTGCGTGATGTCAAGTCTGCCGTATTCTTTTTCTTTGAATGCGGAATGTTGCCATACCCAAGAACCTAAAACGCTTCTTGCGGACGAGTTTACGACATGAGTACTCGTGTGATGTTTTGTTATGTTTTCTCTCCTTGAAATGTCGATTTCGCACCTAACTGTGGCGCCCTCACTTGGAACTACTTTCATTTCATGTAATATCACATTGCCGTGTTTTGTAACATCTGATACTTCGGAGCCATTTATTTTCCCGTGGTCTGGCTCTTGCCCTCCACTTCTTGCAAAAAATGAAGTCTTGTCCAATATGACAAACTTGTTTTTTATTACCTTGATTACCTTGGCATCAAATTTCATTGGGTCATCTTTGTAGAACAATAATTCTGTATCTGGAATTCCTCCTAGATCAAATTCCTCATCTGCCTTCTTTTTTTCTGATTGGTGAAGGTCTGATATCTTGGTGTAAAAGCTATCTGGTATTTCAGCAATTATTTTGTGCTCCTTTAGATAGTCAGGGGTAACACCATCCGATTCGTATAATCGAATCATGTCATCGACGTTTAGATTCTTGCTTTTAAGATTGTCTGCAATCTTTACCATTCTTGATTTGGAATCGTGATATCTTTCCACCTCAATTCCAATTATTGTCTTGACCTCGTCCCGGTACTGTTCAAGCTCAGGATATGTTGCCTTGAGATAATCAATGTGGCTGTCAATTAGATCATTCAAATCCAAACTCATACCTAGCCTGTCAATTGTAGCCATGATTCTTCTTAGGATTATTCTTAGATTGTATCCACCCCCAACGTTGCTTGGAAGTGCGCCGTCGGATATTGCGAAAATTAACGTCCTTAGATGGTCAGCTATTGTGTAAATTCCTTCAAGCGGAGTAATGATTCTATTTACCTTGTCTTCTGTGAGGTTTGTTGCCTTTATTGCAGCCTTTCTTACTTGTGATAGGTCGGGATATTTTTCAAGGCTTTTTGCTATCTCAGTAAAGTATTTTGTTAGAATATTTGCGTCTGTATCAATCCCTACTTTTTGAATTAGTTTTTGTGTTATTGGTCCAAAACAACAATCATACGCAGTCGGTGTTCCCATGGTAATCCACGCAAATCTCTCAAGACCTGCACCCATGTCTATGATTCTCTGATCAAGTGTAGTGTGTTGCCCGAGCTCTCCCTGAAATTCCGTGAACACAGCATTTCCCAATTCTAATCCCCTAACATAGAATTCAAGCGATGATCCAAAGGATCCTCCTCCTGCCCAAACATCCTCGACAAAAACAACTTCCTCCTTGTTTATTCCAAAAGATTCTGTTAGTAATCTAAAATCTAAATCAACACACTCGTCCTTCCAATAACCACTCCCATTTGGAATGCTGTGCTGCCCAATCATGCAGAAGCTAGAAAAATGCCTTCCTGTAACTCCAACATTTTCCAAGTCTTTGAATCGAAGACACGTCTGCGGAACCACAAGTGGGTTTGCAGGAAACTCAAACACAACTTTTGAGCCCATTACTCTTTGAAAATCAACAATTGATGCAATAGTGAAGTAAAGATCATCGCGCCACCTACATACCACTGGATATCTTGATACTGCTGTATGTCCATTTTTTACAAAAAAGGATCCCACCTGCTTCCATGCTTCAGTGTAATCAAATCTCTTTTTTGTGGGCGGATTCCCAATAAATGAATAAGTATCTTCAGAATGAGCAGGACAAGTCTTTCTCTGTGACTCCAAAGTCCAAAAAAATCGCTTACAAACTGAGCACGATTTGCGCTCAAAGCCCTGCTCGGCAAATAATTTTACCTTGTAGTATCTATCTGGCTCACTTGAAAACTTTGCAAGGATCTCTTCCTTGTCCATCTTCTGAGATTCAAACTGACCGATATTAAGAACTGTCGATTACAAACAAAAGGGCGAGAAAGTCCACACCCTTTAGGGTTAGGAGTATGTCAGAACAAATTAAATACAATACCTAACGACATTGAATAATGTTTGGTCGCAAAAAAGGAATCCAAGAAGGCAATTATGCTTTTTCATCAAAACAAGATGGCGACTACAAGAACATAATTTTTGGAATAGTAACCGGAGTAGATGGCTCAAAAATTGGCATTAGCGGATTAATTGTTAATCCAATCGGCCTAAAAAATAAAGTATCACAGGGAAAGGCAGGGCCACACTCTGAGGAGATTCTAAAATCCCCAACTCCTGAAAACTGTATTATGGCATTCATCTACCGAACAGAACACGAAAACTTTAACGATGTCATAGATTTGGATTCTGGTAGAATAATTCCAATTTCTGAAAAGGCATATTCTGTTTTGGATGGATGGATAAGAGAATCATTGCCAGAATTAATCAACAATGTTTTGTCGTTGCCAGAGGGTGCTGAAAAAGAGGAAGCGAAGCGCATCCTAAAACGAAGAATGGAAACACTATACGACAAGAACCTAAAGCAAAACCTTTACTCTATTTGCCGAAGTCTTAAGATCCTCGTCTAACCTGGTTCTGTCAAGTCTACTGTTTGCTGAAAATGATTCTACTATCCTATCTATGGATATTCGTCATCTTATGAAAAGAGCGAGCAAAAACGCAGGTGAGTTCTTTTTCCGGGTTAAAGGCTCAAAGATAGACTACCAATTTCATTTAGATGCGAGAAGGGCAGAGTACTTTAATGGTACATTTGGAAAAGATCCCAAAGCTAATCTAACCGTAGAAGCCAATGGTAAAATTTCCAAGACCATATTTGATATGAGTAAGAAGCCTTTAGATCCAAAATACATGCCTTACAAATTAGACATCCCAGATGATCTTAAAGAAAAATTAGATCCGCTTTTCGATTTCCTAGCTGAGGCATTACACATATACGTAAACAAAGGGGTGGAAAAATTGTCTTACCAGGTGCAGTACCGGACATATCGGGAGGAGGCGATAGTGGAGGTTCTCACGACATAGGAGGAACCGTAGGTGGGGCATTAACTCCAGAACAACAGAAAAAGACATGTGAAGTACTCTGTGATGCGCTCTGGACCGCGACTGCAGCTGCATGTTGTTTTATGACTGGTTTTTGGGGATGCGTTGGTTGTTCTGTCGGCGCCGTCATTGGAGCTGCCATATGCAAAGAAGAAATATGCGGTTAATGAATTAAAGCAAAATCATAGAACATGAAATTTCTTGTAGATAGATTAATCCTGAAATTTTTCCCATTTTAGTTATGTCGATGCTTTAAGCAAAAATTCTTTTA
>JAHEXS010000123.1 GCA_023252015.1 Candidatus Nitrosotenuis sp.
GGACTAAACCAAGTTGGAGGAATCATAATAATTGGATTTGGTGTCTTTATGTTGCTATCAACCAAGATTAACAAGCTTAATTTTGAAAAGAAATTTTTGCCAAAAGGAGGCAAGGCCAGCTATCCACTCTCGTTTGTGTTTGGACTTGCGTTTGCCACATGTTGGACACCGTGTATTGGCCCAATCTTGGGAAGTGTTTTGACTTTGGCTGCTACCACCCCAGGACAGGCATTTACGTTACTACTCGCGTATTCCTTAGGACTTGGAATTCCATTTATTCTGATGGGAGTGTTCTTTTCAAGATTCACAAGGCTGATTCGGGCATTAAGCAAGCATCTGAAATATTATTCAATAATCATGGGTAGTTTTATCATAATACTTGGTGCATTGGTCTTAACAAACCAGCTTGCCGCAATTGCGAGCTTTCCTTTATTGAACAATTTGTTGCTAGGATAAGAAAATGAAGACAGAAATCAAATCAGCAATAACCATGGTAGTAATAATTGCAGCCGCAATAGGCGGGCTTAGTGCCTACTTTACTTCGCTAGAGGCTCCGAGCAATACAAACACAGTCAAGGACACCCAAATATTGTCAATCGATAAAAGCAAATTCGAGAAAGCCCCAGAACTCAAAGGAATTACAGGATACATCAACACAAACGCAGACGAGCTCAAAAACCAAATCAGAGGAAAGGTCGTACTGTATGACATTTGGACGTACAGCTGCATAAACTGCCAAAGAACCCTCCCGTACATCGTGGCTTGGAATGAGAAATATGCAGACAAAGGACTAGTCGTAGTCGGGATACACTCACCAGAATTTGAATTTGAAAAAGACATCAATAATGTAAAGCAGGCAACTGAAAAATTCGGAATCACTTATCCAGTCATACTTGACAACGACAAACAGATCTGGGATGCATTTGGAAATAATTATTGGCCAAGAAAGTACATCGCGGACGACGAAGGCTATATCAGGTATGACCACATAGGGGAAGGCGGATACGCAGAAACTGAAAAAATAATTCAAGACCTGCTAAGTGAGCGAGCTACAAGACTTGGACTCAATGTTGCTGCTGCACAACCACTTGTAGACATTGAAGAATCAAGAAATGGAGCTAGAACTCCAGAGTTATACTTTGGGTATGATTTTGTTTTTGGAAGAGACCAGTTCGGAAACTCTGATGGATTCCATCCAGATAAGGAAGTAAAGTACGCCATTCCAAACCAATTACAAAATGATCACTTTTACTTGGATGGAACTTGGAAAAACATTTCAGACCGCATGAGTCTTGTATCAGATTCAGGAATAATCAAGCTACCATACTTTGCAAAAGACGTAAACATTGTAGCGGCAGGAGAATCAGACCTCACCATACTACTTGATGGAAAACCAATATCGCAAAAAGACTCTGGGGCAGATGTCAAGGACGGGGCGGTCCACACATCGGAATCACGACTCTACAATCTGGTTAAAACAAAAGAGTCCGGCAACCATACAATAGAAATTCAGGTAAACAAGCCAGGCTTTGAGATCTATACGTTTACCTTCGGCTAAACACTGTAACCGAATGATATTGTAACCAGAGTTACATGTACTGCGGTTACAAACTTGTTTAAAATCAATTTTTTTACTAATAATGGAAAATGGGGTCATTAAGTGACAAGTGGAATGATTTAGGACACGGGGATAATCTCTCACAAAAAATACTAGACAGAGTAAAGCCAGACGTACCACTCAAAAACAAGATAGATGTTGCACAGAAAAACCTCCAGCTTCAGATAGTAAAACTTGATGGAATTGCATCAAAAATAAAGCAAAAAAATGACTATATTTTTAATAAAATAATTAGCGCACAAAAAGCCAACAACCAGCACTATGCAAAAGCATATGCTACTGAGTTACTCGAAATACGAAAAATGCATAACATGGTAAATGGTGCAAAACTTGCATTAGAGCAAATTCAGCTTAGACTAAACACAGTATCAGAACTTGGAGACATCGTAGTAACGTTGAGCCCATGCATGTCAGTAATCAAAGGATTAGGCGCATCGTTAAACGGAATAATGCCAGAGGCAACATCGTCTATGCAAAATCTATCCCAAATACTAGGAGATGTACTAACAGGCTCATCAATGAGTGCGTCGGACACTTCAGTTACAACATACAGTTCAAGCTCAGACACGCTTGCAATTCTTGAAGAAGCTCAGGCAGTAATCGAGGGTCAGACAAGAGCAAGCATTCCAGAGCCTCCAACTGGAATTCCAACCGGAATTTTGCAGAAAAAAGAATCACTCATTTAGATTTTTTCTTGCTTTTTTCAATTAGAATTTTCTTTATTCTAGATATTGTTGGATAACTGTAACCGCGTCGCCGGTAATTTGAAATCATCATTTTCCAGTTCTTTAGCCTCCATTGCGCCTGCTCGTTTGTAACGGAATGGACTTCTTTTTGTATGATGCTTTTTCTTCCCACTTTTAGAACGCCGGCATCTTTGGCAGACCACCTGTTTTTTGCAAACTTTAATCCGGTTAAAATTTCCTCAATTGGCATCTCTCTAAAATAATCTTCTAGTGTGCGTAACTGTGCCTCGGTAAACCTTTTTGGAATCGGCAGTTTTATCTCTAAATCATCCACAGAATAGGCAGGTATGCATTTCTTAATAGAGTCATGATAAATTAGATTTAACAAAATATTGAATTTGAAAACAGTGATTCTGTCAAACTGTTTGTTCGATTAAAACAAAATACATGATATTACACACACAGTTTTAAAGTAAACATTGGTAGAAAAGCACATTGCAAAAAGAGACACACTTGATGATAAAAATATCAGTAATAACGATTTAGAGGACGTTATAGAAAGCGGTGGAACAAGAAAATTGTTCTTTAAAGAGGAATACGATACCAGAGATCATTCTGAGCGAGTCAAAGATCAGTTCATCGAGGCGGGACAAGACACTAGAAACGCAAATCAATTTGTAAAACTGGTTAACGCACAATTACAGAAAAAAGTATCGCAAATTGAGAGAATTAAGGAGGCCCAACGAAAATACGAAGAAGAGATGAATATGTTCAAAGTCGACACGGTTGTTGAGCAAAAAGAACTTCAAATTAGAAATAAAGAAGCGGTCAACGATGTGGAATCGGCGCTAATAACTCGAGAATTATCTGCAATGATTAACAAGTATGGTTTTGAGAAATTAACAAAGGCTCTTGATTGCATAATGGCGCCAAAATAAAATACCTCAATACTATTCGGAATTATTGCAACTACATACGAGGTTGTACCCAATACTCACGCCATAAAGGCAAAAGGCTCATATCTA
This sequence comes from Candidatus Nitrosotenuis sp., assembly GCA_023252015.1. Classification (GTDB taxonomy): domain Archaea; phylum Thermoproteota; class Nitrososphaeria; order Nitrososphaerales; family Nitrosopumilaceae; genus Nitrosotenuis. The sequence goes on from JAHEXS010000123.1 coordinate 3,330, forward strand.
AAAGACACATCTAGCGCAAAAACTCTCAAGCACGCATCAAAAGTGTGTGGAGATGAGTTGTGCGGTAGCATCTATGATGCAACAAGGACTAAGAAAGGGTCAGATTAGTAGAGGCTCAGGTTAGACGACTACAGTACATCTAGCCCTTCACTTTTTTAATTTATTTTAATAAATTGAATTATTTTTGTTTGATCGTTTTCAAAAGTGCAGGATGTTCATAAGTATTGTATGGGGATGTGAAAGTTCGGTATTTCATGTTCCACTTGAAATAAGGATTACCTGGACATAATTCGTCGCCACATACAGTGTTTCCCATATAGTGCGCGGTTTTGTGTCGGAGAAGATGTTTCTTTTCACTAACTTTCATTGCTTCTGCAGAATGTTTTGTATCAATTACGCTGATCACAGTCATAGATAACAAAGTAGCAATAATTACAAGTGCAACTAATCGCATCATGATTATGATAAATTTGTGGGATTAATTAAAGTAATCATTTTTTGTTATTTCTAAATTCGAATTTAGAAATACAGGTTTTGAATTATGTCTATCTATGTGGCGAACTTTTCCCAATTCTTTGTACGATTTTAGAATAGGTAGTGCCTGGACATAATTCGTCGCCACACACCTTTTTTGTCCATTTACTGAACTTGTGTTTCGGGGATTGTTTTGAAGTCTTTGCTTCTGCATCATGGGCGCTCATAGCACCTACGATTACAGCAGACAGTAAAATTGTTACAACTACTAAACTAACTGCTTTTGTGACCATGCAAATTCTTTAGAATTCTTATTAATTAACTGA
>JAHEXS010000025.1 GCA_023252015.1 Candidatus Nitrosotenuis sp.
AAAACCTCCTCACTTAAAAGCGCACAAATGGCAAAAAGAATACTCAAAAAATACCACTATACAAAAAACGAAATAACCATAATCACTGATGCAATTGCTGACCACAGCTTTTCAAGAAACAAGACTCCAAAAACAATGATAGGAAAGATTCTCCAGGATGCAGATCGACTTGATGCTCTTGGCGCAATTGGAATTGCACGTACCTTTAGCGTAGGCGGCGCAGAAAATAGGCCAATTTACAATGTATTTGACCCGTTTTGTCATGTCAGAACACCTGATGATAAAATGTGGACAATTGATCACTTTTATCGTAAACTATTGATTCTTGAAAAAAAGATGAACACAAAATTCGCAAAAAAGGAAGCCAAGCGTAGAACTAAAATCCTAAAAGAATTTCTCGTCGAATTGAGGCAGGAAATTTAGCCATAATCGATATAGCGCGTATATCGTTTCTCAATTTCTTGGTTTTTCCCAAGGAGAATTTTTTCAATTTCTTCTTTATATCGATTTTTTATGTACCTGTTTACGCTGGAAAACGATTCGTCATCTGGGTATATTTCTCCTAGTTTTTCTAAAGTAGCGAAATACTCGACTACTTTTTGGCGAAATTCTTCATTTGTTGGCTTTTTTATCTGGTTTAACCGGAACCAAACGCAGGCCCAGCTTGCCCCAATAACATGTGGTAGTAAATCATACGCCCTTTCTATCTCAAAACGTTCGTCATTTCTCATGAATCATTCAACTGTTTTGCCATCATTTTTGCAAAATATGTGACAATCATGTCTGCGCCTGCCCTTTTAATCGAAAACAAAATCTCTGTCATAATATCGATTTCATTTATCCATCCTTGTTTTGCCGCACCCTTTACAAGTGCGTATTCTCCTGAAACAGAATAAGCGGATATTGGAATGTTGAACCTTCGTTTTGCCTCTGCAATCAAATCAAGATATGCCAATGCTGGTTTTACCATTACAATATCAACTCCTTCGTTGATGTCTGATTCTATTTCTCGCATTGCCTCCCTTGGGTTGGTAAATGGAACTTGGTATGACTTTCTGTCTCCAAACTGTGGAGCGCACGATGCCATGTCCCTAAACGGAGAATAAAACGAAGAGCGATGTTTTGCAGAATGTGACATGATTCCGACATCATGAAATCCTTCTTGGTCGAGTCTTTCCCTAATTGCCTTGACTTGACCGTCCATCATTGCCGACGGCGATACAATGTCCACTCCTGCCTTTGCTTGGCTGAGTGCAATTTTTGCCAGTGTTTCATTGCTGGAATCATTATCAATATGAGTTCCCTTGAGTAGTCCACAATGACCAGATATGGTATACTGACAGAGGCAGACATCTGCCATGATGACAATACTGTCGCCAAAGTTTTTTCTAATTTCGGAGATTGTCTTTTGGACTATTCCGTCATCCACGAATGCGGATGTTCCAGCATCATCTTTTTTTGTCGGAACTCCAAATAACATGACTGCTGGGATCCTGAGGTTTTTTATTTCCTCTACTTCTTTTACTATGTCTGATAGTGGAAGTCGTTCAATTTCGGACATGGAATCAACCTGAATTCTTGCCTTGAGGTCTTCTTGCACAAACACTGGGCAAATCAAATCGTTTGGAGAAAACGTAATTTCCTGAACTAGGTTGCGTATTTTTTCATTTTTGCGCAATCTTCGAAGTCGTCTTGTGGGAAAAGAAGACGTCATGAACAAAATCCTACCTAAAGCAATATAATTCTAGTCTGGTGTATTTTGTAAAGTCTACTCGTTTTTTTTCTTGTAATCAAAAAGCTTTGCAGCTGCTTTGAGTAGTTCTTCATCTGACTGCTCCGATGCCCGTCTGATGTTGTTCATTGGCTCAGAAATTATTCCTTCAACTACTGCCTTTGTCAGATTCTCAATTATCCTGATTTTGTCTTGGTTGGTCTCGCCAAGCATCGATAGTGCTTTTTCCAATTCCTTTACTCTGCGTATATCGATGTCCTTGAATATCTCCTTGACTACTGGTTCAACTTCTAGTCTTTTCATCTGGGCTCTCAATACTGAGACTTCTTCACTAATTATTTTTTCTGCATTTGTCTTCTCATTTACCCGATTTCGCATGTTTTTATCGACAATTTCTGCGATTTGATCAAGATTCATCATCTTTATTCCGCTAATTGTGGTGACTTTTTCATCAACCGTCCTAGGATTTGATAAATCAAGGATCATCATTCCTGTTTTTTTGTCATTCATTGCCTTTTTGATTCTCTCAAATGTGACCAAAAAGTACGGAGCGATTGTAGCAACAAACAACACATCATAATTTGAGAAACTTGACAATACATCCTCAAAATCAATTGGATTTCCACCAACTGTTTCAGCAAATGCTTTTGATCTACTGAGTGTCCTGCTTGTTACAAAAAACTCGTAACCACGTTTGTTTAGTGACTTTGCAACCATTGTGGCCGCATCTCCAGTTCCAATGAGAAGAATCTTTTTTGATTTCAGATCATCAATGTTTTCTTCTGCTAATTTTACTGCCATTGAGCCAACCGAGATACTTCCTTTGCTTATCCCAGTAGAGTTTCTGACTCGTGTTCCTATCCTGATTGCCTTATCAAATAATGTGTTTAGATATTCTCCAGACGCTTTGATTTCTCTTGCATTTGTTATTGCCTCTTTAATTTGGCCTAGGATTTGCTCTTCTCCAACCACCATTGAGTCAAGTCCAGATGTGAGATTTAGTAAATGCTGATAAACATCCATATTTTCTGATATTTCAAAATTTTCCTTGAATGCTACTTCTTCTAGTCCTGCAAGAGACGCCCATGTTTTTTTGATTTTCTGAATATTGAGATCATTCGATAGACCAAAAATTTCAACGCGGTTACACGTTTGTAATATGACGCATTCTTTTAGTCCAGAATATTCTTTAAAATATTCGTATGCTGAATCGATGTTTTTGAGTGTAAATTTCTCAAGAATATGGATCGGCGAATTATGAAACGTGACTCGTGCATTTATTATGTTGCTCATTTCCAGTCCCCTAGGATTTTGATCATTTCCTTTTGTGCAGTTTGCAAATTACCTTCTTTTAATAACTGTTTTATCTTGTTGCTATTTAAAATAGAATAAAGGAATTTTTTTCGTTCCGGAGTTGTTGGGATCTTTTCCTTTGCCATGTCTCTTGCTATTTTTTGTAGCTTAATTTGGTAGATGTCCTCTTTATCGATTATTTCCTTGAATATTTTTTCTGCTTTTAGCTTTATCTTTCGTGCCATTGCCGGACTTCGACCACCAGTTGATATGGCGATTTGAACTGTGTCCTCGATGTTGATCACCGAAGGGTGTGCAAAATCACTAAAATCAGGATCATCTGCAGCATATGCATAGCATCTTTTTTTCTTTGCTCTTTGGACAATTTTTCTATTTAGATCCTTGTCGTCTGTTGCTGCCATCACTAAAAGAGGATCATAGTCGTCTAGAAAGTCTGCATTGTCGAGCCTGGTTTTCTTAAACTCAATTTTTCCCTTTTTTGCATAATTTGTGATCGTGGTATTTGCTGAGTCACTAATTACAAGAATTTTACAATCCTGGGTCAAAAGAGAATTTACTTTTTTTAGGCCTTCCTGACCTGCTCCAACAGCAACAACCAATTTCCCTCTCAGATTGAGGTCAACAATCACGATCTGGCACATCTGGTTTTGTATTTATACGATTCTTAGATTCTCGTTACGTTTTTAATTGAAAAGTAATCCTAAAACATGTATGGCCTCACTGGACTCGCTTGATAAAGAAATATTGAATGAAATCCAGTGGTCATTCCCGCTAGTATCTGAGCCATACAAAGAGCTTGCAAATAGATTTCACATTACATCTGATGAGATGAAAAAAAGAATCACTAATCTAAAATCAATTGGAGTTTTACGACAGCTTTCAGCAATTTTTGATACAAGAAAATTGGGATACAAAAGTTCGCTCGTTGCAATGTCGATAGAACAAGACAGGCTAGATTACGTTGCAAATCAAATTAATCGTCATCCTGGAGTTTCTCACAACTATGAGCGAAATCACGAGTATAATCTCTGGTTTACCTTGGCAACTCCTCCTGGAACTGATCTTAAAACCGAGGTTGACAAGTTTTCAAAACTTGGCGGAATCAAAAAGGTCAGACTGCTTCCTACCATCAAGCTGTTCAAAATTGGAGTAAAACTTGAGATGGTTGACGAGAAAAAACAGGAGGTAAAACCATCTGAAGAAAAAAAGCAAATCATTGAAACCAAGTTTGTACCAACTGAAGATGATAAGGAATTCATTAGACAACTGCAAAAAGATCTCGAAGTAGTGGACCGGCCGTTTTTACATGCAGCCAAAAACCTTGGAATGACCGAAGACCTGGTCTTTGAGAATCTCAAACATTATGGGGAAATTGGCGTCATGCGAAGATTTGCTGCCATTTTAAGACATAGAGACGTTGGATTTACCGCAAATGGGATGATTGTCTGGAATGTTCCAGAACCAAGAATTGAAGAAGTTGGAGAAATTCTTGGTGCATTTCCACAAGTGAGCCATTGTTATCAAAGACCATCATATCATGACTGGCAATACAATGTATTCTCAATGGTGCACTGCAAGTCAATTCCGGAAGCAGAGGGTGTAGCGAAAGAAATCCAGCAGCAAATTAATGTGGATGATTACCGGATTTTATTCAGCTCACGAGAATTCAAAAAGACACGAGTTGAATATTTTACCGAACACGAGTTTACATTAGAAGAAACAATTACTGTCTAACTTTAATTTTTCTTTATAATTTCAAATATCTTTACATGCTTATATGCACCAAATGCAAAAAATATCATGATGTGCCCTAACACGTAAAATAAATCTGAAATATATGAACCGATATTACCATTCTGTATTCTGCTTCGTACACACATGTCAGTTCTGCTGTATGCCAAATTCCAATTGTATCTATGAATAGAATCCTCGATATGGAGCGGCTACCAATGATTCAATATCTGATTACTAGAATTGAAGATAAAATTATCACAATTAGAGTATTGTGATAAATAAAACATCAGTAAAGTACATGTGATTCTCCATTATTGGATACTGTTCCTCATGAAGAGCATTTGCAAGAAGAAATATGATGCCTGTTACTACTAGTGAAAAAAGTAAATTTTTTTTGGGAAAAAAAGTACATGGGTATATCATGAAATTATGATCTTAAAATTTTGTCTATCTTTGTAATGCTTGAAGAAAATCTTCAAAATATTTCTGGGAAATAAATTCGCCAAGCTCTGTTCTAATTTCGTCTAGTATGATGTCGTAGGAATTACCATAAATATCTTGTAAAACTCTTTTTAGAAATTCTGGATTTTCATGACAATCTGGAATATAGCAATTATACTCACTTTCTAACTTGTAGACAACTTTTTCATACTCTGGCTTGCCTATTTTTAGGAGTGTACTTTCGACTGCAAAAGTAAGCAATGCCTTTTTGGCGTTGTTTTCGGCATCCATGACTAAAAAAAGAATTTTACTCTATTTAACATGGTGGAACTATGATGTAATCCCTTATGCAATTTGGGCAATAACATCAAAATTCAGATTCCAAAATGGAAAACTATGTTCTCAAATTATGCTGTTTGAACTGTTGTTTTGATCTCATATGGTGGCCAAGAATTGTAGATCTCTATTATTTCCTTCATGTCTTGTAAGCTTAGGTATTTTCCATCTGACATTGTTGAGAACATCTCGATTTCTTCTACACTGATTACTGTTGGCAAAACAGATGAAACTGTTTTCTTTGATATGATGAATTTGATTGCAAGTTCAGTAATATTGAGGCCATTTCTATTAGCAATTGGCCTTAACTGTTCTACTTTGGCAAGCGATGCTTTTACCCATTCCCCCTTTCTAACAGAACGATGATCCTTTTCATCAATTTTTGTGTCTGCTGATACCTTACCTGTCAATATACCTGATGCGTCAGGAACTCGAACCAAAATTCCTACGTTTTTTCTTTCTGCTGCTTCAATTAGCTCGTTTCCGGGGGTTTGTTCTAAAATATTGTATACTGTCTGGACTGCAGAAACATTCTTTCTATTCATTGCTTCGAGGCCTTCCTGCGTCCAGCCTATTGCGGGTCCTAGTGCAACTTGGTATGTGTTGATTTTTCCTTCATTGATTTTATTGTCTAATGTATAGAAAATAGTATCATCTTGAATGTGATACATTTTTGGATTGTGCAGTCCATAGATATCGATGTAATCTGTTTGTAGTCTTTCAAGACTTTTTTCTAGTGCGCGCTCTGTAAATAACGGATCAAATCTTTGCGGTAATTCACTGTGGCCAATTTGTTGTGCACCTTCAAATTCGTAACCATATTTTGTGGATATGACCACCTCATTTCTCATTCCCTTGAAAACTTCTCCGATCAGTTTTTCACTTTTTCCCTTACCGTACATGTCACCAGTCTCGAAAAAATTGATTCCTACATCATATGCATGTCTTAGCATTCTTTTTGCTTCATCATCTTCTATTTTTTTGCCCCACCAATCAAGAGCAATTGTCCATGCGCCGAATCCTATTTCAGATACTTTGATTCCTGATTTGCCAAGTGTTTTGTATTTCAATTTACAATCTCTCTGAATTTTTCCAATCTTAAATCGATCTCTTCCTGTCTCAAAACTGATTCTCCAGAATTCAGATTTGCATTTATGTCTATCCAAGATTTGCAACCCTGATATTCTGGCTTTAGTGGAATTTCAAATTCTGGTACCTTGAATACTTTGAGAAACACTGCCTTCATTGGCTTGTCTGGCATCCAGTTTCTTCTTGTTGCAATGTATGGGTCACTCCATATGTGAAACTGGGATAGTTGTTTAATTTTATCATCTAATAGTACGTCTGATTCTGCTAGGACTTCCGCATACGACGTGATCACGTTTTGCCCCCTCTTTGGTTTTTGTGCCATTGCAATATCCAGATACTTGTGAAATTGCGGCTTTAGACTCTCTTGCATTTGATGCTCAAATGTTGGAAAAAGAATAAACTTTTTTGATTCGACTATAAATCCAGACGCAACTTCTAATATTCCACCTTTTCGCAAAATGACGGTCTGGTCTCCTGATTCTAGTGCTTTAACAACTGTTGCCCATTCTTTTAGTCCGTTCATCTATCCAAGACTTGCAATTAGCGGAATAATATCCTTCTTGACACAGACAATCATCGGAGTGTCTTTTTCGATGTACTTTGAAACATGGGTTTCGCGCAACTCCATTATCAAATCTTGAAACGCGTGCAGATCATCTGTTTCAAATGCCAACATGAAGTCCTCATCGTGGATTCCAAAAGAATATGTTGTGTTTAGTACAACTTGTGGAAATTTCTGACCAACCACGATGTGTTCGTCCATCATTTTCTTTCGTTGTTCGACTGGTAAGAGATACCATTCTCTTGTCTTAACGAATGGATAAACAATTGCATATTTTCGCGGATCGTTTCCTTCAACAAACGATGAAACTTTTCCAACCTTTGCGTACATTGATGATCTAGTTGATGAAAGATAAACGTGAGACGGGATGATGTATTTACCAAATACTGTCAAGTAGATCTTTGAGATTACCTCTTGGATTGCCTCGATATTATCTGCAGCAAACCAGAACAAAAACTCGGCATCATCTCTTAGCCCTAGTGTGGAATAAGATCTGAATCTTACTTTGGAGTTTCGAATCACATGTTCAATTTCTTTGGCAGATTCTTCTTTTGCCAGATCTGCCATCCATCTCCATTTTGGATCTATTTTGAAAAATGAGAAATTAAAAAAGGTTCGATTTGGCTCTTCCATGTTATAGTTTTTCTGTAACCATATTTAACAATAATCCATTTTTTCAAGATAGAAATTGCTTTACGTCAAATTGGATGAATGCTTAACTATTTTTGTCATCCATAATATGGCATGAAACACCTGCTTTTGTTTCCGTGTACTTGCACCGGCCTTGAGCTAATGACTGCGATTGGAGTTACTGCGTACCTGACATATCTTGGCCAAACGACTTTGGCATTAATTTCGGCAATCATATTTGCAAAGATAATTGCGTTTCATTTTGTAATTGACATTTATGATAGGCTCAAATCAAAGAAAAAGTCATGCGCATGCAATGTTTTGAAACCTTAATTTTGCACCATTTTGTATGATATCTATTGAGTTATCTTGGAAATCCAATAGATGTCATAAAAAAACTTTACACTGAACAAAAATGGCATGAAATATTCACATTCTGTCAAAACATGCTAGAATCAGACCCAAAGGATCTTGTCGCATTGCAAAATATAGCAACTGCACTATTGCAGGTTGGAAAATATGATGATGTGATATACTACTGCGACACTGTTTTACAAATGAATCCACTTGATGAATATGCCCTAAAAAATAAAATCTTTGCGTTAGAACGACTCAAAAAATATGATCAAGTGATTCTGTGCTGTGACAAACTTTTAGAAAAAAACCAAAATGATTCCTGGACACTTGATAGCAAAGGATTGGCATTAAATGAGCTGAATAGACATGAGGAAGCAATCTCAAGTTATGATGCCTCACTCAAAATTGATCCAAACAACACAACTGCCCTGATGAACAAAGCAATCACTTTGTCATACTTACAAAGACATGCAGATGCAATCCAAATCTATGACAAGGTGCAATTCATAGATGGTACCATCAAAGAAGCATGCCTAGCCAAATCCGATGCGTACACAAAGCTAGGAAAAACAGACGAGGCGTTTTTGGCAGCCCAAGGATTACTGGTCACTGATATAATAAAATTCAAAGAAAAAGCAGCAGAAAAGAAAATGAGGGTCTTTGACTATTATTGCCTAAACGAATTTTTGGAAATAGAAAAAAGAGAAAAACAGCACCAGGAAAAACTTGATTCAAAATCAAATTAGACTATCTCGACAATTTTGTCCCTTGATTTGTGACCTGATTTTATTGTTATGTTTGCAGATGACGCACCAAAATGCTTTGCTAGTTTCTTTATGATTTCCTTGTTTGCTTGACCATCAACTGGTTTTGATTTTACACCAATTGTTATTTCATTACCATTTACTTCGATAGAATCCCGGTTGAATTCAACACGCACTTGGTATAACAAATTAAAATTTTAAAAAATTCTAGGCGTTAACAATCCAGTCGTAGCCTTTTTCCTCTAGTTCGTCTGCAAGTGAAGCATCACCCGATTTTAGAACTTGTCCTCGTGCAAACACATGGACATGATCTAATTTTTTGAGGAATTTCAAAATTCTTGCATAATGGGTAATAACAATGATTGTTGCATCTGGCGTTGATACGTCGCTAATTGCCTTTGCAACTGCCTGTACTGCATCAATGTCAAGACCCGAGTCTGGCTCATCTAGGATCGAAACTTTTGGTTTTAGTACTGCCATTTGCAGTACCTCGGATCTTTTCTTTTCTCCACCGGAAAACCCCTCATTGAGGTATCTTGAGAGAAAATCATCCCCTAAACCAACTGTCTTCAAATTATTTTTTAGATAATTTTGAAATTCTCTAACGGTGATGAATACTTCTCTGTCGCTCGACGCAAGTGATTTACTTAGTGCATTGTACGATGTTCTAAGAAAGTGCGAAAAACCGACACCTGATACTTCGGTTGGGTACTGGAATCCCAAGAACAATCCCTTCTTTGCTCGTTCATCAGTTGACGCATTTGTAATGTCTTCTCCATCTAGTATGATTTGCCCCTTTATCACCTCATATTTTGGATGACCAAGTAATGTATATGCAAGTGTGCTTTTTCCAGAGCCGTTTGGACCCATTATGGCATGAACCTCACCTGGACCTGTCTTTAGATTAACGCCTTTGAGAATTAGCTTTCCTTCTCTTTGGACGTGTAAATCCCTAATCTCAAGTACGGCCATGTTTTGCTCTTCGCACCAAAGTCTATATAATTTCGCCTAATTTTAGCTGACCCTAATCTTGATTGATGTCAAAAAACAAAAAGAAAGAAGGATTAGTGTTTAGTTTTTGGCAAAACTAGGTCTTAGTGTAAGATTCAGCTTGTAGCATGAGAGAATTTCTTTGCATCTGTTACGTATGGTGACTTCGGTTACTCCTGCAATGCTGGAGACGTCACGCTGAAGCACGTTTTGTCCAAGCAAGATGGATGCGATATATAGATACGCAGCAGCAATTCCATTTGGCGCTTTGCCGTCTGCTACGCTTGAGTCATCTGTTTTTTCCGCAATCTCCAAGGCTAGTCTTTCTACTCGTACATCTGTATTTGTCAGATTTGAAATCTTGGAGATGTACTTGTCCATAGTTATGACAGGTGCAGTTACTGAACCAAGCTCCATTACGAGCATTCTGTAGTATTTTGCAGCAAGCTTTGTTTTCATTTTGAGATCCTTGTTGGATCCAGTTCCACTGCAAATTTCCTCAAGTGACCTTACTACATCGCATTGTTTGCACGCCATGTAAATTACGGCAGCTGCAATACACGCAACAGATTTGCCTTTTACCTCCATATGGGAGTCAAGATTTCTGTAAATCATTGACGCAGTCTCCAAAACGTTTGAAGATAGCGTCAAGCTTTGACATGTTCCTCCAATCACGGTGAGAACATTTGCGAGTCTTCTCTCTCTCGGAGATGATACCCTAACTCTTTGTTGCCACTTTCGGAGGTTATGCATTTGATTTGCAACTTGGTAATTGATCGTCTTTCCAGAAAAATCCTTTGTACTGATGGAAATTTCCGTTGCAATTCCCAAATCATGTTGCGAAAAAGTAGTTTGTCCACTTGCTCGTGTGAGCTTTGTTCTTTCTTCAATGCTTGAGCTTTTCGATTCTGGGCCATAGTCTGCCATCTGTTCCATGACTACAATTCCGCACATGGAACAAATTTGCTCGCCATTATGGATATCATCAACTAATGATGATTTACATTCTGGGCAGCATGTTTGTAGTTCTGTTATGTTCATCTTTTTCTCTTCCTAAATTTATCGTGTTTAATTACAGGTTCATCAAGGGCGTACACTTTTTGGTTGATGTATTTTTTGATATTGTTTGTCAGGGATATTGCCGAAGCATATGGCTTTGATACCGGACCTATCATTTCCGTTACTTTGGCAACCTTTCTTCCAGTATTGTCACAAACAATTCTGCCTTCATCAAGTGGTACCTTGAGTCGTATAATGACTCTGCCACTACTGGCCAAGTGCATAATTTCCCCTACCTCCTGCAATTAAAGTCTAGAATCATCAAGTGCTAATCATATACTTCTGTCAACTTTACTTTAGCTGCAAGCTATATTGAATTTTATTTCGACTGTTTTGCTCTTTTTGCGATGAGTTTTTCTGAAATCTTGTAGAGAACTTTTGCCTTTGGAGAAACTTTTGGCAATGTAATGTACCCTGACCTAACAAACGCTCTTCTTGGAAATCGTACCTTTTCATCAGATTCTGTCATTTCAAATCCAGCTTCTTTTGCAGCATCTGTTAGTTCTTTGAGAGAAGGATCAAAAACACATTTGTCTTTTGGAAGTCTTCGTCCCATTCTTTTTGTTAATGTCTTGTTGAAATAATCTAACCAGATTACGATGTGTTCGTAATCTTTCATTGAATCACTTTAAGAGAATTGCGTTTACTACTCCGTGTTGACCTGGTCTTGACACAACACGGCACTTGCCATTTTCTGTTTCCAAAATCGCACCTTTAGAAATAACACCACGTCTCTGATAGTCGCTATTAGTTGCGTTTTCTAAA
>JAHEXS010000124.1 GCA_023252015.1 Candidatus Nitrosotenuis sp.
GCACCAAGTCCATCCCACAGGTGGATAAAATAACTGGGCCTGGAGGCTCGTTCGTGACTGCGGCAAAATACCTCGTTTCTGATATTACATCAATTGACATGCTTGCAGGACCAACCGAACTGGCAATAATTGCTGACGATTCAGCAGATCCAAGGTTTGTCGCATTGGATTTGATTTCACAGGCAGAACATAGCTCAGATACCTCATGTTGCTTGATCACATCGTCAAAGAATTTGGCATACAAGGTAGTGGATTTTATTGAAAAAATAACGCCTACACTGCAAAGAAAAGACATCGTTACAAGCAGCCTGAACAAAAATGGATTTATCGCAATATGCAAAATGTCAGACGCGATTTTGCTTGCAAATAATCTTGCACCGGAACACCTAGAAATTATGACGAAGCAACCAAGAATAATATTGGATAAAATTAAAACTGCTGGCCTTGTGCTGTTGGGGCGGGACACGCCATCTGCAGCAAGCGATTACCTGCTCGGAACAAACCACATTTTGCCAACAAACAGGTTTGGAAGATCAAGGGGATCGCTTTCGGTACTTGACTTTTTAAAAATACAGACAAGCGTCGAGTCATCTAAAAAAGACCTTCAAAAGATAAACAAATATCTAAAAGCACTTGCAAAGGCAGAAAGCCTACCAAATCACTACGAAGCGGTGAAACAAAGACTATGAGCACCAAGTGGTTCTATCAAAAACTGGACGAGTACTCTGCACTGTCGGGGTACCAAAAGCCGGCATATCACGCAGGAACATTAAAGCTTGATTCCAATGAAAATTTTGTGATAAACAAACAGTTCCAACAGGAAATAATCGACGGTGCAAAGAAAAACTCTGATATCCGTGAATACCCACTTGGAAAATCTGACAATCTAATATCTGCATTATCTGAACACCTGAATGTACAATCATCAATGATTGGAATTGGAAACGGTTCTGATCAGATACTTGATCTCATACTTGCAAACTTTGCGTCAAAAAAGACAAGAATATTGACATCTGATCCAACATTTGGATTCTTTGAGGAGAGATGCAAACTGTATTCAATTCCTACAACAAAAATTCCCTTTTCAAAAAACATGACGCTAAATACTGGTGACTTTATCTCAAAATTCAAAAAAGCGGACATATTGTACCTTGATTCGCCAAATAATCCAACAGGATTTCAATTCACAAAAGACGAAATCACAGAATTGATTAAAAAATTCGACGGACTTGTTATAATAGACGAGGCATACGGGGAATTTTCAGATTATTCTGTTGTGGCATTGACCAAAAAATTTGATAATTTGATTGTTGTAAAAACATTCTCAAAGGCCTTTGGACTTGCCGGACTCCGGCTGGGATATGTGGTTGCAAACAAGCGATTCGTAGATGTATTTTCACGAGTACTTCAATACCCATATCCGCTAAACACAATAGCAATTGAGGCAGGAATACTTGCTTTGCAAAAAGCAAAACAAATCTCACAAATCATTGAGGAAATCAAGCAGGAACGAACAAGAATAATAAAAAAATTACGCGAAACTGGAACATTTGACGTCTTTGACTCAAAGGCAAACTTTGTCCTCTTTGATGCTAGGGGTGCAGACAAGAGAATCTACACTGCTTTGCTTGAGCAAGGCATCTCTATTCGAAAGCTGGGAAAAATTGGAAAGCATGATGGGTGCCTAAGGGTTACGGTTGGAACAAAGGACATGAACTCCAAGTTTTTGCTTGCAATACGTGATTTTCTGCAATGAATTACCAAAAAATAGGCAACGATATCATTGCAAAAAGCACAAGCCAAATTGATGACATCGATGCCATAATTTTTGACTGTGATGGAGTCCTAGTTGATATCTCAAAATCATATGATTTGACCATTCAGAAAACTACGCAGTATGTGCTCAAAAAATTTGCAAACATAAAATCAATACCAATAACTGCCAAAATAATAAGCGGCTTTAAATCAACTGGAGGATTCAATGACGAAGTAGATGTTACATACGCATCCATTGTCTCATTGGTTGCGGCAAAAAAACTAGGAATTCGTGATACAAGATTCCTCTTTCGTGTAATTGAAAATGCAAATAGTACTGGAATAGAGTCAGTTGAAAAATTTCTTGATACCCTTGATGTCAATATTTCCGATATAAGAAAAAAACTGGACTATCCGGGGAATCGTGCAACAAATCCACTGTGTGAAATTTTTGATCAGATTTTCTACGGGCCTACATTATACAAAAAACTCTTTAACAAAAAGTCACAATTTACAGAAAAGGGACTGATCAATAACGACAAGGTAATCCTTACAAAAAAACTGCTTTCCATACTTGAGAAAAGATTTGGCAATAATCTTGCCATAGTGTCAGGACGTGGGAAGGAATCAGTACACTATTCACTCAAAGAACTACTAAACGGATTTAATTTGAAAAGCTCAGTATTCCTAGAAGATGAACCAAGGGAAATGGCAAAACCAAATCCAAAATCATTGTTGTTTTCCGTCAACAAACTGCATGCAAAGCATTCTCTCTATGTGGGAGATTCCATGGAGGACCTAATCATGGCTACTAAAGTAGCCAAGATGGGCAAAAAAATAACATTTTGTGGCATTTATGGGACAAGTGAAAATCATCATTCCAAGATACGACTCTTCAATGACAAGGGAGCACCAATCATAATAAAATCAATTAATTCGCTCCCAAAGGCATTAAATCTGGCAAAGTAAAGTCTTTGAGTAACTTATGGCGGCAAGAAAAAGCAGCATTAAGCGTGAAACAAAGGAGACCTCTGTAAGCGTACAAACCAATCTTGACGGTAGCGGAAAGATATCTATCAAAACCGGAATTGATTTCTTTGATCATCTGATTACCTCGTTTGCAAAGCATTCTATGCTTGATCTTACTGTAAAGGCAAAGTCCAACGATAACATTTTGCACCACTTGATCGAAGATGTGGGAATTGCAATAGGTGCCGGAATAGACAAGGCACTTGGAACTAGAACTGGAATCACAAGGTTCAGCTATGCCTCAGTTCCACTAGATGAATCCCTTGCAGAAGCAACAATAGACCTAGTAAGACGCCCATATCATAAAATCAACCTCTCAATAAAGAGGGCGCAAATTGAAGGAATGTCAAAAGAGGACATTGAGCATTTTTTTACATCCCTTGCGCAGAACCTAAACAGCTGTATACACCTAAATGTCAAATATGGAGAAAACGATCATCACAAAGTAGAATCTGCAATAAAGTCACTTGCAGTAGCATTTAGAATAGCAGCCAGCATTGATAAGAAGCAAAGAGGAATACCAAGTACCAAAGGTTCAATGTAATGAAGGTAGCAATATTTGATTATGGTGCAGGCAACATATTCAGCCTAAAGGTAGCTCTAGAAAAACAGAGTGCAACAGTTGACATCATAAAAACTTTTGATGAGGCAAATAATTATTCTGGCTTGTTGTTGCCGGGTGTTGGCAACTTTGATCCTGCAGTACAAAGTATGCGTAAAAGCTCAAAGACTACATTTCAGGAATATGTTAAGGACAAAATTCCTGTACTTGGGATATGTCTTGGCATGGAAATGTTTTTTGAAAAAAGTGAGGAAGGAAAAGAGCAAGGCCTTTCTGTAATGGAAGGCGAGGTGGTAATTCTTCCAAACAAATTCAAAATACCGCACATGGGATGGAACAACTTAAAACTTAGAAAATCAAATCCCCTGATGGATGGAATCCCTGATTCTTCATGGGTTTATTTTGTCCATTCGTATAGAGTAAAGCCAAAAAATGACGACATAATAGTTGCCGATTCGGATTATGGCATTACAGTTCCAGCTATAGTCAACAGGGGCACACTCTATGGGACCCAGTTTCACCCAGAAAAGTCGGGCAAGGTTGGCTCCTTGATGATTCAGAACTTTTTACGAGAGTGTAAAAAGTGAAGATAATCCCTGCAATTGACCTCATGGAAGGTCAGGTAGTAAGACTGTACCAAGGAAAACCAGAAAACAAGACCGTATACAGCAATGATCCTCTGGCTATGGCAAAAAAATGGGAAAAAGCGGGAGCAG
>JAHEXS010000125.1 GCA_023252015.1 Candidatus Nitrosotenuis sp.
ACCTAGACTCGAAGAATTAAAGTCATTTCTTTCAAAAAATTACATAATTGAAGGAAGACATGAAAGCTGGTTTTCAGACAGTGCGTTAACCTATCTTTCTGATAATAACATCTGTCTTGTATGGAATGATGTGCCAGGAGTAAAAAACCCATTTCCTACAACATCTGACTTTGTATATGTGCGCATAATCGGTGATAGGTCAATTCCTGAAAAAGATTTTGGTAAAATAATGCGAGATAGGACAAGTGATCTAAAAATATGGGCAGATAGATTAAACCAAACTGCAAATAAAATCTCGTTTGGAATGGTAATGGCAAACAATCACTATGAGGGATTTGGGCCAGCTACTGCAAACAAACTACGAGTCTTGCTTGGTTTGGAAGAACTCATGTGGATTGACAAGATGCAAAAAACAATCACTGATTTCTGTGTGTAACGAACAAAAATTAACAAACGTATGATTCTGATTTTAAATTCTAACAAACGTTCAAGTTATCTGTGATCGCCTTTATTCATTAGTTTAGTGTTTATGCTTGCGGGATAGTATCAAGTAAGAAACACTGATGCGCTCTTACCGGATCGGTGGATAACGAACATTGTTCGATAGAGCATTACTTGGTTTACTATCCTTGTTGACTTATCATACAACTGTTTAGTGTTGTTGGCATATTTTGAATGATTTTCATACGTTTATTTAGTTTTATTCGTTTTAACTAAACAATTTTTAATATTCTAAATAAACTAGATTATATTTATTTGATACGTACAATAATAGTTGAAAAGCGCAATCATTTCTGCAAAATTAAAAGATCCTTTCGGTGATGCAAAATGATTAGCAGACACGAAACTTACCATATGGCAAAAATCGGATGTATTGCAGGACTGGTAGGTGGATTTGCGCTTTTCAGCTCGTTTTTCTGGATAGATAGCGAAGTCGATGTCCCATTTGGTACCTTCTACAAGATGGTTGGAATGGTAGTGGGATTGCATGGCTTACCTGCTATCGCATTTGGATTCATTGCGCACATGCTTACTGCAGCTCTAATTGGTGCAACATTCTGCATTTGTTCTATCATGCATAAAGCGTTGCACATATCTAGTGTGCCAAAGGGAATAATCGCAGGTGCGGTAACTGGAATCGAAGTATATGCAATATTCTTCATGCCAATTACAATCTATGTCATGATGCCAATGATAGTAGGTCATGCCTCTGGACTTTATGCAACAACAGAGGCTGATGTACAAATCGCAAAGACTCTTGTCAAAACATCTGACCAAATACTTTGGGGTTCATTGGTACTACATGTGTTGTTTGGCGCCGTAATGGGACTATTCAGCTCAATCATGCTGTATGAGGATTACCATATGAAACAAAAAGAAAAAAAAGAAAAAAAGCCAATCTGGCAAAAATTTGAGAGCGAGAACTGGCCATCCACATGACCAAATTCTACTCTGACCTTCCTTTTTCAATGATGGTAAAAATTGGTACCGTGTCAGGACTGGTAGGCGGATTTGCAATTTTCCTGAGTATCTTCATGATAGATCTTGACCTTAATGTGGGTCAAGGCACATTCTACAAAGTAGTTGGTTTGCCTTTAGGCATATCTGGAACACTTGCAACCTTAGTTGGGATGATCCTGCACATGTTGACTGCCGCACTGGTGGGAGCAATTTTTGGCGTATGCTCTGGGCTGTACCGAAAATTACGAGTATTTTCACTTGGGCGTGGCATGATTTCAGGAATAATAACTGGACTCGTGGTGTTCTTTGCATTTTTCATACCGATTAGCAATATTCTGATGATTCCAATGATTCAATCAAGTAGCGCCACGTTTGGAGATGCGAGCAGGATATTGGCAAATACAAATCTCATAATGTTTGGTGCACTTGAACTTCATGTGGTGTATGGCATTGCTATGGGTGGGTTTTTTGCAATTGCAATACAATACGAATCCAAGAAACAAAAAATACTAAAAGCGAGTGTGTGATTTGCTAAAAACCATCACTCTTTCAATAATGATTGGAACTTTTCTTATGGGAACCTATTATGTTCTTGCGGCATCATATCTACCACCCGTTCCGGAAAACAAACTTGTATCTGCACTAAATAACGTGCAAACCGATCTGACATATGAAAAATTCATTTTAATGAGCGAACACGAAAGGATGACTCTTGTTCAACAGATGCCATCTAATACAATCCGAATGTTATTGGAAGAAGCACAGAATCATCCAAGTTATATTTCTGAGGATATGGACAAGATAAAACTGGAATCAAACTCTAATGATATCAGATTCACAAAACTAACCCAGATAACCGGTGTCAAGGGGTATGCTGGTAGTGGAACTGCATCTGTAGTTTATGCTGGAAATATGGCATTTCTAAGACTTGAAGATTTTTCTGTTACAAGCGGAATTGATCAACGCTTGTATCTGACAAAAGATGGAACAACTGCAAGCGGAATTGATCAACGCTTGTATATGACAAAAGATGGAATAACTGCAAGCGGAATTGATCTAGGACCTCTAAAGGCATCGATAGGAAATCAGAACTATGACATAACGGGAATTAATACTGATGCCTATAACGTCATGATAATTTACAGCAAGACATTTGATACCTATTATGCTTATACAAAATTTTTGAAAACAGAATAATACTCACCAAGCATAATTCAAAAACAATTTTGCATTAGATTATCTGTTTGTCTTTGCCTATCCAAGAAAACCGTCTGATTCTTATCATGCCATGAAGAAAAAAGACTGTCAGGCGATGAAGAAGAGTTAGAGACATGACAAAATATGATTGTAATTCAGTGACTCTGAGTCCTGACATTTGTTTAAAGAACAAGTTGGAACCAATTTGGATGTGATTTGGAAAAATGGTTTTAATTTATTAAAGAAAGCATGCTTTATGAACAAAAAGATAATCATTGGAATCGTTTTGACTGCTTTGATCCCAGCAATTGTTTATGCAGCATCCCCTCTTTTTTTCAACAGAACAATAGATGAGGAAATACCGTTGACCAAAACAGGTCCTTCCACAGAAACCAAAAATGCGGAAACTATACAACCAATTGCAACAGTGTCCGGAGTCTTCGTTGGAGTGGGCGATGGAATTCACAGCGTACAAGGAACCGTCAAGGTGCTGTCACTTAATGATACGACACTCCTGAGGTTGGAAGATTTCAAGGCAACAAATGGACCTGATCTGCATGTGTATTTGGCAACAGACGAAAAAGCAACTGACTATGTCGACTTGGGCACACTAAAGGCAAACATTGGAAATCAAAACTACCGAATTCCAGAAGGAACTGATCTGACAAAATATGACACTGTCTTGGTATGGTGCAAACAGTTCTCTGTATTGTTTGGCCATTCAACTCTCTCTTAATTTTATTTTTTATGCCTAATCAAAGAATCATAAGAGAACAATCCATACGTAAATCATCTTGTTGGAATGGCTTTCAAAGGACGGAAAACTACTCTTATCTGCCAGGATAGTCCGAGCACTCTCTTATGGGTTTTTGAGCATTGTTTTAGCAATTTATCTAAAATCCATCGGCTTTAATGAAATCTTAATTGGTGCAATTCTTTCTGCAACTCTTGTAAATAGTGTCGTTTTTACAATGCTTGCAAGCTTTTACGCAGACCGATTTGGTAGAAGAAAAATTCTGACTCTTTATGCCGTAATGATGGCAGTTTCTGGCATGATATTTCTCATCACTGATAATTATCTTGCACTGATAATCGCTGCATTCATTGGAACCGTAAATGTAACTGGTGCTGAAACTAGCGCGTTTTTATCAATTGAGCAGGCAACACTTCCAAAGACTGTAAAAGATATCAAAAAGAGAAACACCGCATTCGGATTTTACAACATGATTGGCATGTTTGCAATGTCTGCAGGTGTTTTACTGTCTAGTTTTCCACAAATACTGCAAAATCATTTTGGATTTTCTCAAATAGTGTCCTTCAAACCTCTCTTTGCCATTTATGCAATTGCGGGAATCGCATCTGCCATCATCTATTATTTTCTAT
>JAHEXS010000026.1:0-10765 GCA_023252015.1 Candidatus Nitrosotenuis sp.
ATGATGCGTGACTCTGCCACGCTAAAGCAGGGTGTGCATATCGATTTGTATCGCACCATGTCAAACAGATCATTTCAGATTTACGCATTTAGTCACAAGTATACTGATTTTTCATTGAACAGCATCTCACTTGCACTGCTTGGCGAATCAAAAATTGACTATGGTGTGGAACTAGACAAGCTGGAAAATTACCAGCTTGCGCATTATTGTTACAATGATGCAAGGCTCACGTACAAACTTACAAGCTTTAACAACGATTTACTGATGAATTTGCTTGTTGTAATATCTAGAATCGCAAGAATGCCAATTGACGATATCGCAAGGATGGGGGTATCACAGTGGATAAGGAGCCTCCTGTATTACGAGCACAGACACAGAAATGTGCTCATCCCAAGAAGAGATGAGATTGACGCAAAATCCCAGGGAGTGACAAATGACGCAGTAATCAAGGACAAAAAGTACCGGGGCGGGCTGGTAGTAGACCCAACAGAAGGAATCCACTTTAATGTCACAGTGATGGACTTTGCATGTTTTGATGATAAAACAGAAATATTAACAACCGATGGATGGAAAACATATAACACTTTAAAGAAAGGCAATACAGCATTAAGTGTAAATTTAAAAACAAATCTTGTGGAAGAGGATACCATAAGAAAGGTGTTCAAATACGATTACAGTGGCAAAGTATGTAGAATAAAGACGCCGAGAAAATTAGATTTTATTTTCACGCCCAATCACAGAGTTGTCTATAAAACGAAGACGGGAGGTAACAAGTTGACATGGAGAAAAAAACTAGCGGTTGAAGAAATACAAAAAATTAACAAATATCATATCGCACTACCATGTTTTGGAGATTGGGTTGGAAAGAAGAAAGAAAAAATAAAAGTTGACAGTTTTAGATTCAAAACCAACGCGTGGTTTGAATATTTTGGCAGGTTTCTAGGAGACGGATATCTGAGCGTAAGATCTATCAACATATATGAAAATCTGAAAAATCAGGATAGAATAGATGAACTGTGTAATGTAATAACGGAATTAGGTTTTAAGCCAAAAAAAATCATAAATGAGAAAAAACACAGTATTACAATATCAATACACGATGTACAACTTGTTAAGGCATTACGAAATCTGTTAAAGGGAAAAACACACAGTAAAGACAGACACATACCAAACGAATATCTTGATTATTCAACTGAGCACTTACAATATTTGTTAAAGGGACTAATGGAGTCTGACGGAAGTACAACTAAAAGCGGAGAGAAAACATATGTTACAATTAATAAAAATCTCGCAGATAATTTTCAACTGTTATCGTTAAAATGCGGATACAACTGCTCAATAAACAATCGTATTAGTAAAGGGTTTGGGAAAAAGACGCCTTACTACTTGTGCGTTTTATCTGGATTTCGACATAAATCCTCATTTGTAGTATCAAAACAACATGATCACATAACCACCGAACAATATAATGGTAAAATATGGTGTGCAAGTACAAGGAATACAACATTAATCATTAGACGAAATGGTAGAGTCATAGTAACTGGAAATTCACTGTATCCCAGCATAATCAAAGTAAGAAATCTTTCATACGAGACAGTACGGTGCCCACACGAGGAATGCAAAAAGAACAACATCCCAGACACAAACCACTGGGTCTGCACCAAATACAACGGCATCACATCATTGCTAATCGGCTCGCTTCGAGACCTTCGAGTAAATTACTACAAGAGCCTAGCAAAAAAGGCAAAGACTGAGGAGCAAAAACAACTGTATACGGTAGTCAGCCAAGCGCTCAAGGTTATCCTAAATGCCAGTTACGGGGTGATGGGCGCAGAGATATTTCCACTGTACTTTCTTCCAGCAGCAGAGGCAACGACTGCGATTGGAAGGTACATCATTATGGAGACAATCAAAAAATGCCAGTCAAACGGAATCGAGGTTTTGTATGGTGATAGCGTGCTTCCCGACACTCCAATTACAATTCGCGGAAAAGACGACAACGCCGACATCGTACCAATAGAGTACCTCATGCCAAAAACCGCCAGAGATGCAAGACATGGTAAATTCGAAAACATTGACGTCCTAACAGAGAAAGGATTTAGCAAAATAAAACAGATCTACAGGCACAAGGTAAAGAAAAAGGGCTATCGAATCCTAACGAGAAAGGGGTTTGTAGAGTGCACCGAGGATCACAGCCTGGTAGTGAATGGTAAAGAGGTAAGACCATCTGAACTAAAAATAGGTGATGAAATCAACATGGTTCCATTCAAGGCAGAATCCAAAGTTGTGGTGCATCCCGATTTGGGTTGGCTGTTCGGAATTTTCATCGCAGAGGGCACATGCGATACATATCATTATGAAAATAATGTCAGATATTCATGGAGAATAGTAAACCAGGACAAGAAAATTCTGCAGAAGGCGCAGAGAATAATCCAGAATCACTTGGGACTTGAGACGACAATTATCGACATACGCAAAAGCTCAGCCGCATACGGATTGGTGCCAGTAGGGAGTAACAAACTACTAGTAGATTACTTCAGGTTTCTCTGCTACCGCGGGGACGCAAAGGCAGTTCCAAAGACAATACTGAATGCAGACATTGTGGCAAAAAAGGCATTCATTGACGGAATGATGGATGGGAACGGTAATACGGATGCAAACGGGCTCACCACGCTTGATCAAATCCACAAGTCGGTCTTATCAGGCATAATATCCATACTGGAGCAGTTTGGTGTGGAATATTCGCTCCAAATTATAAAAGACAAGCAAAACGTTTGCAGAATAAGAATAATCCGAAACAGGAAAGATTCCCGCATAAAGCAATCAAATATGATCAAAAAAATCGAGGCTTTTACAATAAACGGATACGTGTACGACTTGGAGACAAAGAACCACCATTTCTGCGGAGGATTGGGAAACATTCTGTTGCACAACACCGACTCGTTATTTATCAAAAATACAACACAGGAGCAAATTCACAAGGTAATCGACGATACAAAAATAGAGCAAGGCGTAGACCTGGAAGTAGACAAGGACTATCGGTATGTGGTGCTAAGCAACAGAAAAAAGAACTATCTTGGAGTGACAAAAGAAGGCAAAGTCGATGTCAAAGGTTTAACCGGCAAAAAATCTCACACCCCGCCATTTATCCGAAATCTGTTCTATGAGTTGCTCGACGTACTCTCAAAGGTCCAGACTGCAGGTGATTTCGAAAACGCAAAAAAGCAGATCAGCGAAAAAATCACGGCGTGTGCCATCAAGGTAAAGGAAAAGAAAATCCCAATATCAGATCTCGCATTTAATGTAATGATAAGCAAGTCCATATCAGAATATGACAAGACCATTCCACAGCATATTCGTGCAGCAAAACTACTGGAGCAAACCAGGGAGATAAAGCGCGGTGATATCATATCATACGTGAAGACCATCAACAAGCCGGGAGTAAAGCCAGTAGAGATGGCGCGTCCAGACGAGATTGACTCTGCAAAATACATGGAGTTTATGGAAAGCACACTTGATCAGATAACCTCATCAATGGACCTTGATTTTGACACAATGATTGGCAAGCCAAAGCAAACCGGCCTTGATCAGTTCTTTTGGAGCTGAACAAAGATTATTTTTATAATAAAATGTTGTGTTAATTGAACAGCATTTGGCTTAACATCGGCATGATGTTATTGCAATCCAATGAGTACAAACATCAACAATCTACAACTTCATAAAACACACCGAGGCGTAGCACCAGTAATCGCTACACTTTTGCTTGTTGCAATAGCAGTAGTTGGTGGCGGAATCGTCTTTGCATACTCGCAAAGCTTCTTTAGCTCCTCACAAATTAGTGGAAAACCCACAATTGAGGCATTAAAGATCATAGGATATGATGCAAGAGCAGTAGACATAATTCAAAACCAAAACGGAGTTAATTTTGGCGCATCCTCTGGTGGTGACACAGACGCACTAAAGGAAATGGGAGAGAAGGTAGCAGTATACATCAAAAATGACAGTGTTCAATCAATAACACTGAGCGAACTCAGATTTGGTGGATCAGTATACACATTCGCTAACCCTGCACCAGCTACTTTGAGTGCACTTGCAAGTGGTGGTTATACCATTGCGGGAGCAGCGGGTGGTATAGGTACTGAGCTTATCACTTCAAATTCTGTTGCAGTGATTCAGCCAGGCCAAACAACTAGTGTAGTAATATCCCTCAGTGAAGACATGAAGTCTGGTAGAGACACCCAATTCAAGGTAACCACGACCAACGGAGCAGTTTTTGTTGGCACAGTTGTTGTCGGACAACAAAGTGGCTAACCCTTCTTTTCTTTTTATGAGGAATGAAAATGCTTCGTGAATTATGCCTAAAGACACTTTTGATAATGCTAGCAGCTTGCGCTATTATTCTAGGAAATATTGTATTTGCGTCTGCCCAAGTCGAATCAAGTACAAACTTGGTAATCAAACTTGCTCCATCAATTATTGAATCTGGAGAAAATGCACACAAAATAGGCCACGTTGGATTTACAAACAAATATGGAAGTTTAATCAAAGTTACAAAAGACATCACGATTAATCTAGAGTCTGAAGATCAAAACATAGCAACCGTACCAGACAAAATAACAATTCCCGCCAACTCACAATTTGCAACCTTTGATGTAAAAACCACGTCAAACACAGGAACAGTGAGAATTTTTGCATCGTTTGGAGACGAGCGCGTCTCTGACACTTTGATTGTTGGAAGAACCCAAGAAGAGATTAAAAACGACCTCAAGCTAGTCGTCAACCTACCAACCGGAGAAATGAACGTAAATTCAGAGATGCCATTTTCGCTATATTTGCAAAATTCAAACGGGGACATAACACATGCACCGTTTGACATTACAATATCGCTAGACTATGAAAAAAGCCTAATCGGAATTGAGGCAAGTGATCTTACTATAAAGAAGGGCAACAGCTACATTTGGGGCACAATCAAGTCAAAGGACAAAGTCGGAAACGCATTCATCAGAGCATCATCTGACAAGATTGGTTTTGATGAGGCAAAAGAAATCCAAATCTCATCTTCGCTTCCGTCATCACTTGCAGTTGAAATATTCCCAGGCAAGGTACCTGCCACATTAAAGCGCGACATTGACATCATAGTTAGTTTAATTGACTCTGACGGATTGCCCACATTTGCACAAGATGACGTCAAGATACAATTCTTTTCAGATGATCAATCAGTTGGTAATCAAATCGACAGAACAATAAAAGAATCTCAGCTCAGCGGAATAATAAAAAAAGGAGAGTTTAGCTATCACTTTAGGCAAAGAGTCGACCTGCAGGATGAGAACAAGACCATAACAATCGGCGCCACAACAAAAGGTCTTGGGGTTGCAGAGGACACATTCTATACAGTACGGCCCCT
This sequence comes from Candidatus Nitrosotenuis sp., assembly GCA_023252015.1. Classification (GTDB taxonomy): domain Archaea; phylum Thermoproteota; class Nitrososphaeria; order Nitrososphaerales; family Nitrosopumilaceae; genus Nitrosotenuis. The sequence continues at coordinate 5,405 of JAHEXS010000026.1, forward strand.
TACTACTGACAATCCGGCTGTTGGAAATAAAACTATGCAGGTCTACACACTAGGAAAAATCCCGACAAAATCCCAAACAATTGCAGTATTCCAGATAGGAACATTATTTGATGTAAAAAACGATGATACTACTGAAAATTCAGTAAAAGAATTCTATCCGCTGATAGTTAATGAAAACTATGATTCAGTAGGAAGTGAGAAAATGGTAAGCATGACATCAAGTAATGACTTACTTGTAAAAATCAAAGAACTAGGCAAAATTAATGCAGCGTCATCATATGGAACATCAACAATAGAAACTGGTCAGGAGACAGGCCCAGTTACATTATCTTCAACAATAAAGGGCATAGGCTCAGCATCAACTAAAACCGAGGTTATCAATACGCTCAAACAAGAAAAAACGATGATTTTTTCACCAACCGGGGTAAATTCGGTTCTTTTTGATAAAAACGGCTACTTTGATTTGTTCATCATATCACTGGACTCTAAAAACAGGCCCACTGCAGTAGAAACCGAAGTACGATATTTAGTTACGCCAATTAATGAAATCCTATCCGTAGAAAAGGGCAAGACGTACTCTCATGTAGTATTTCTTGGAAATTCAATCCAGTTGGAGAATCAAGGACAGATAACAATCAAAACAATTCCAATTGGCGAATCGGCAAATCATAATCTTGAAGTACAAAACACATTTGATATGAAGCCTACGGCCAAAATTGCAGTATCAGTACCGTTTGAGGCGTTAAACCCAAACAAAGCAGAGTATGCCGGACTGGTACAGATCTTTGATTTTAGCGGCAATCCAATTACATTGTCAGAAGATCTCAAAGTAAGACTGGTCCCATCAGAGTTAGGATTAATCAATGTTCCAGATTACGTAATAATCCCAAATGGATTTTCGTACACCAAGTTTCCAGTTGAAACAAAAGGAAAAACGGGAACTATGACACTCAATGCAAACTCTAAAGGAATTGTTGGAGCACAAACAGAAATTGAAGTAAAGCCAACCATTACAAAGCTAAAGATAAGTATTGGTAGCATAAACGAACCACTCCAACTTGATCAGCCAACAGAACTAAAGATCTATGTTGATGATGAACAGGACATGCCAGTAGAAGGAGTTTCAATTAGGATGATTTCGAGTGACTCAGCTATCGCGCCAGATACAGTTACAACTAGTGCAGACGGTAGTGCAATAATACACTTTAATGCCAAAAAAGCCCCCAAGACATCCCTTCAGATTTTTGCAACTGCGGAAGGATTCTCAGAAGAAAAAAAGACACTTGATCTTGACGTTATGCCGGATGAGATCAAAAAGACAGAGATACCACAGCAGATCATTTATGCGGGAGTCGGTATTGTGGCTACAGTTGTAGGTGCAATGATTTACTTTTTGAAAAAACCAAAAGCGGCAATCAAAGAAGAAGAATTTGATTAACCAAGCATTACACCCCTACTGAAACTTGGCGATATACAACAAAGTCATCGAACAAATAATGAAAATGATGACTTAATCATTATCTAAAAAAGTTTTGTTTAATCCAACTTTAATAAGAAAAGTGTCGATCATGATTTATTTTTCTAAATTGAAATAAAAAAGAGAGTTATGATGATTGCTTTATTTCAATCAATACATAACTTTGAAATCATTTCCTTCAATCAAAGAATATTGGAACTCAAAGCCAATCTGACCACTTGGGTTTTGGCTGCCTTGATTATTGATAACTAGTTTGTAGATTTTGATGGTAGGAGGGTCAATAACTACACCAGAGATGTGATTCCCACCAGAGTATGATTGCCATATGCTCGTCATCATGAGTGTCATGTTTGTTGTTTTGGTGTTTTCATTCTGCTCAATGTTTTTGTTATCACTTTTACTGTTTTTTTCTGCAAGTACATCTATGTTTGATGTTATCATGCCGATAATCAACAGACATTGCGATAGTCAACAATATGGTTGGCTTATTCATTAAATGAGTGAGTGCAGAACAATTTAAACGGCGATCGCTGTTCAATAATGCAAATAAAATCTATCATACATTATTCCAAGTTTTGGAACCAGATTATGGAGATACTTGTAATACAATTTCGGCAAGAGGTCCTACTGGGAATTCATTATTCACGTCGCCGTCTGCAAGAACATACATGACATACATTTGTTTATCAGATATAGGTGGGGCGGTTGCTGAAAATTGAATTGTTTTTGCAATACCGCCTGCACCAGTAAGATCCGATGAGAGTACTCCGACTATTTGTGATGATGTATCTGGGAATGTTTGAAATGTTGGCGCTGCAAATCCATTAGAGCTTAGAACGTTTACGTTTGTCCAGCCTTTTGGTATATTTATTATCAATCTTGCACCAGCGCTTATTTTGTTAGTTGAGCCAGTATCAAGATCAGCCAAAACCGCATTAAATGTCTGGGTTGAGCCAGGTAAAACATTAGTCTTATTTGTCATAATGTCGTTTGGGTTTGTCGAATCGACGACTTTGGAAAGATACACGTTTACCAATGAGGAGCCAGTATTTCTCATCGAAGAACCATATCCAGCCTTTCCAAACTGACCTAATGTCGTAAACACATTAGTTTGAACAAGAATGGTCTCAAGATCATCTTGTGCACCAGCTAGAGAGCCAGCGTTGACTTGAACTAAAAATGGAAACACCGATTTTGGCTCTATTCTTTGTGGGTTTACGGTGTTTTTCCACATCAACTGGTTTCCAGCAGGGCAAGACCAAAAGATTGGCGTCGGAGGAACAGTTGTCGGATTACACAGATTTGCCTCAAATATTTTGTCGTTTGATTGAGCTCGCGGTGTGACTGCGTTTATCACCACCTTACTTACATAGATTGGCTGATCAGTTGGATTGACAACATTGATGCCCCAAAGTCCTTTTTGTGATGAATCCCCAAAAGGAGATGGAATCACCATGAATATTTCTGGTCGTGATAGGAGAGTCTGAGTTATAACTGAGCCGAGCCTTTCGTTGTCTTTCAGATTAACAAGATTACTTGCAGTATTGCTGGTTACCAAATTATTACTAGGTTCATCAATTCCGTGAGCAAGCGTAGAAAATGCCGCAGTGCTACCAATTTGCCCAAGTAGTTTGTACTTCCAAGAAAATATTGTAGATTCAGATGGTGCAAGATTTGTCTTGGGTTGTAAAATTGGAGATGAAGAAACCACTACAGTTGAAGGAGTTACAACCACAGGATCAACAGTAACGTTTAGTATTTTTGTTGTACCAACATTTGTAACAAATAACCAAGCAGTAGCATTTTCCCCTATGCTTACGTCAGGCGGATCAATTATCATTTTTGCTTTCAAATTATTTACTCCGTTCACGTCAAGACCAACTGTTTTGATTGTTCCAATTGATGAAACTACTTTGATGTTATAGTCACCAGGAGTCAGATACAGTGGCTTGTTTGCCAAGATTTCTGCCCCATACCCAGATGCCAGAATGGAATCAAGGTAGTTTAGATCAAATTTTGTAGCAGGTGCAAGAGAATTCGTTTTATTGATTATCCAAATGTTGTCAATTTGAAGAGGATTTGTTCCCTCATTATTCACAAAGACTTCAAGTCGATTATTGTTTGCACTGTCGATTGATGCCGAAACAGAGAATTTCTCTTGAATTTTATGTATTTCAGTGTCCGCAATGGTTTGCTGTGCCGTTATCATGTCGGATTGAGTCTCTATAACAAGATATGAGGTGGAAAGACCAGCAGTCAGCAACACCATAAAGAACACAGAGCCAATTACTGTAGAAATTGCTCTTTTTTTACCAAAACTTATTTTTGTCATCTTGTTTCACCACTCAAAATCACAAATTCGGTTGAACGGACACTGCCAAAGTTAATTAGAACTTGAATTGGCTTTGATAGTAAAATGTCAGAACTGACATCCTTGCTTAGTTTTACAATCAGCGTTACTTCTTCATCATCAGACAGTTTGTTGTCGGATTTTTGTATTAACCCGCCTGATGATATAATGCTAAATTTCCCATTCAACGGATATTTTCCTGAGAAATCATCAGCACTCGCATCAAACGATTTTCCACCAGTTTGAGTATCCAATGTATGAGTAACTCCGTTAATTTGGAGATTTTTTATATAGGCAGGACTTGTGCTGACGTTTTTTATCTGTATTATGATAAAGTCGGTTCCACTACTAATTGGAACGTTATTTGCAAAACTAGCACATGACTTTGTACAAAGTTTTTTGTCAAACTTGTTGTCAAGTGATGAAATATCAGATAGATTAGCAGAATCCCTCGTATCATAGCCAATTAGTCTTATCGAGTATATTGGAGATATGGATTGCGCAGCACTTGGATTCATGCTTCCAATTTCACTTCCTTGGACAAGGTTTGCCAAAAAGAATGATCCAATGGTGGTGATTGCCAGCAGCATCAATGTGCCAATTATCTCAGAGACTCCACGTTTTTTGGACAAAATCATGCGGTTCAAGTATTAAACGGCCTCGCAACGGTTCCAAAGAAATTTCCTTTTGATGTAAGAATTGAAATTTCATACTTTGAATTCATGTAATTTGGATCATCCCATCGTTGAGAGAACTGCAAATTGCCAGAAAGCGATATGTCGGTACCAACCTTTGGTTGGGCATTTACTGTGATGGTTTTGTTGTTAATTATCAGGTCTTGCGTATCCGTCTTTACCATTGTAATTTTAGTAATGGTTAGATCAACCGTTCCTGTGTTTCGAAGCGAGATAACTATCTGTTTTCCTGTAGGCTCAAACCTGACATGTTCAAAAACAAGATCTTCGCGTCCACCTTCGTTTTGAAAGGTAACGCTGCTCGATAGTCTATTGCTGATTTCACCAATTTCGTTGAGCCCCTTTGTCACAACGACAGTTCCCATGGGGACTACTATTGCAAGCATGAATAAACTCCCCATAATTTGGCTAATTCCTCGCCGATTTTTTTTAAAATGTAAAAGTCTAGTCATTTGTTTTGGCCAGAATCGATTTGAAGTTTGTGTGAAATTGCTTTTTCTGCTTCAGATAATATTTCAGAGATGTTTTGAGACAGTATTATTGACACATTGTATTTTGACGCAACAGATTTTGTTTTCTCTGTGATTGATGCATAGCCAATAAGGATTGCGATTTTTGGAGAGGTGTCAAGGATTTGTATTATTCTCGAATCTATTGAGTTGTTCTGGTCAGAATTGTTTATCAAAATGAAAATTGATTGGTTTTTGTCATCAATTCCATATACGTCGACGGTGTGATCATGACCACTCCTTCCCTTTACGGTATAGTTTTCCTCAGTTGAAAACCCAAATTTGGATAATAGCTTTGTAATCTCACTTTTTAATTTTAGATAATCAAAT